>NZ_JBPQTL010000004.1:0-148529 GCF_051386295.1 Micromonospora sp. URMC 105
CACCCCCACCCCGACCACCCCCACGCCGGGGCAGAAGGTGGACAACCCGTACGCCGGGGCCAAGGGGTACGTGAACCCGGAGTGGAAGGCGAAGGCGGACGCCGAGCCCGGCGGCAGCCGGGTGTCGAACAACCCCACCGCCGTCTGGCTGGACCGGATCGCCGCGATCAACGGCACCACCGGCAGCAGCTCCAACGGCGCGATGGGCGTGCGGGACCACCTGGACGCGGCGCTGAGGCAGGGCGCGGGCTACATCCAGTTCGTCATCTACAACCTGCCCGGCCGCGACTGCGCGGCGCTCGCCTCCAACGGTGAGCTGGGCCCGGACGAGCTGCCCCGCTACAAGGCCGAGTACATCGACCCGATCGCGGCGATCCAGGGCGACCCGAAGTACGCCGGCCTGCGGATCGTGAACATCATCGAGATCGACTCGCTGCCGAACCTGGTCACCAACACCTCCGGCCAGCCGGGCGGCACCGCGATGTGCGACACGGTCAAGGCCAACGGCGCGTACGTCAACGGTGTCGGGTACGCCCTGGCCAAGCTGGGCGCCATCGGCAACGTCTACAACTACATCGACGCCGCCCACCACGGCTGGATCGGCTGGGACAGCAACTTCGGCCCGACCGCGACCCAGCTCTACCAGGCGGCCACCGCCTCCGGCAGCACCGTGAAGAACGTGCACGGCTTCATCGTCAACACGGCGAACTACTCGGCGCTGCGGGAGCCGTACATCAAGATCACCGACACGGTGAACGGGCAGACCGTCCGCCAGTCCAAGTGGATCGACTGGAACCAGTACGTCGACGAGCTCTCGTTCGCACAGGGCTTCCGCAACAAGCTGGTCTCCACCGGCTTCGACGCCAACATCGGCATGCTGATCGACACCTCCCGCAACGGCTGGGGCGGCACCGCCCGGCCCACCGGCCCGGGCGCGACGACCAGCGTGGACACCTACGTCAACGGTGGCCGCATCGACCGCCGCATCCACGCCGGCAACTGGTGCAACCAGGCCGGGGCCGGCCTGGGCGAGCGGCCGAAGGCCGCGCCGGAGCCGGGCATCGACGCCTACGTCTGGGTCAAGCCCCCGGGCGAGTCGGATGGCTCCAGCAGCCTGATCCCGAACAACGAGGGCAAGGGCTTCGACCGGATGTGCGACCCGACCTACACCGGCAACGCCCGCAACGGCAACAGCCTCAGCGGCGCCCTGCCGAACGCGCCGATCTCCGGCGCCTGGTTCTCCGCACAGTTCCAGGAGCTGATGAGGAACGCCTACCCGGCGCTCTGAGCACCGGGCGGACGGCCCACCCGCCGCGGTGGGAGTGAGGCACTGCCGCGAGCGGGTTCCCACGGGCCCCTGGCCCATCTCCGCCAGGTCGCGGCGGGCCCGCTCGAGGTTGTGCGGGGTCATGTCCTGCCCGCGGGCCATCACCAGGTCCTCCGGCTCCCAGGGCTGCTCGGCGCCGGTGCGGATGTTGTCCCCACCGGCGCCCGTGCCGGTCCCGGTCGCCCCGGTGCCGGCCGCGTACGGGTCGCCGATCAGTTCCTCGGTCGACGCGTCGCCCGTCCGGTCGGCGGGCTCGGTGAAGGACGGGTTGTCCCGGTCGGGGCCGCCCCCGGTGACCAACTGCGGCACGGTGGTCTCGTCGTCGACCGCCGCGGCCACCTCCGGGCTCTCCTCCAGCGGCCGGCGGTTCGGCTCACGATCCGTCATGGTGCTGACCTCCTGTCCCAGGCGCGTTCCCTGATCTCGCGTACCCCGCTGGGACCGGCCCATGCCGACCGAGGTCAGACCTTGCCAGCCTCCTCCGCCGCGGGCGGCTCGGCCGGGCGCAGCCACTGCCAGAGCAGCATGAGCAGACCGAAGACCAGCATCGCCAGGCCGGCCCAGAGGTTGATCCGGACACCCTGCGCCTTGTCGATCTCCGACGGCCCGTCGAAGAGCCCGATCAGGCCCACGATCAGCCCGTACACGACGAACAGGCCACCGATCACCCGGCGGATGTCGAAGAGCCGGGCCGCGGCGGAGGGACCGCCCGTCACCCTCCGTCCGCGTGGCACGTGGGCGTGCTGATACCCCCAGGTCGGAATTTTCATTCCGGTCATCGGGTCCCGCGCACGAGCGCGCCCCGGCCGGTGATCCGGCCGGGGCCCGCGGCGAGGGTCAGCGACCGAGGACCCGGTCCAGGAAGTCGCGGTACTGGCGCACGGCCACCCGCAGTTGCTCGGTGTCCGCCGAGCCGGCGGTCTGCCAGCCGCCAAGCTTCTCCTTCTGCGCGGCGAGCGCGTCGGAGAGCGCCTTGATCGCCTCCTCGACCAGCGACTGGGCCTCGCCGACGGCCGCCCGGGGGTCGTCCACGAAGCGCAGCTGCACCTCCCGCCAGCGGTCCCGGAAGGCCTGCGCCGCGTCCGCCTCGAACAGCGTCGCCGCGTGCGTGGGGACGTTCGCGCCGGTCGGCCGGGCCGCCTCGGCGACCGCCGCCGCTCCGGTT
This sequence comes from Micromonospora sp. URMC 105, assembly GCF_051386295.1. Lineage (NCBI taxonomy): Bacteria > Bacillati > Actinomycetota > Actinomycetes > Micromonosporales > Micromonosporaceae > Micromonospora > Micromonospora sp. URMC 105. The sequence continues at coordinate 2,493 of NZ_JBPQTL010000004.1, forward strand.
CCGGTCACCCCGGCCGCGCCCACGCCGGCCGCCGCGCCTGCCGCGCCGCCCTCCGGGGCCTCCGCGTCCGGGTCGACCATGGTCGGCTCGGCGCTGCCGTATCCGGCGGCGCCGGCCGCCACAGCGTCGGAGCGTCCCCCGGACGGGGTGCCCGAGGCGTGCTCGTCCCGCCACCGCTGCCGGTCGTGGATGCGGTCGGCGGCGGTCGGGTCGGCCCGCTCGTCGTCGAAGGGCTCGGTCCGCCCCGGTGCGCCGTCACCCGGCGCCACGGTGTCCTCCAGCCGGGCGTCCCGTTCGTCCTCGGGACGGCCGCCGGCCAGCGCCGACGCGGCGACCGCGTCGCCGACGGCGGCCGCCCCGAAGACGGTCGGCAGCGGGGCCGGCTCGTGGAACTCCGGCCGCTCGTCGCGGTCGTCGCGCACGTCGTAGGGGCGGGTGTCGTCGAGGTCGTCGGCGGGCCGGTCGGCGGTCGCCCGGGGGCCGTCGTAGGTGCCCCGGTCGTCCAGTACGTCGTCGGGGATGTCCGCGCGGCCGTCCCGGCCGTCCCGGGTGGTCCGGGGTACGGCGTCCGGCGCGGGGACCGGCACCGGGGCGGAGCGGACCGCCTCCGGGTGGTCGGTGCTGCTCTGCTGCTCTTCCTGGCGCATCGTCGTCTCCTCAGCGGCTCGTGACGTCGTGCGGGCTGTCCGGATGGCGCTGCTCCGGCGGCCGGTGCCCGACCGGCTCCTCGCCGAGCAGGTCGGCGAAGAGGGCCCGGTAGTGCACGACGGCCTGGCGGAGTTCCTCGGTGCCGGCCTCACCGCGCTCGTTGCGCACCCGGATCTCGTGCGCGTCGCGGTAGTGGGTGAGGGTGCGGGCGTGGTCGACGGAGAGATGGGCGATCTGGTCCGAGAAGTCCCCGGTGGGGTAGCCGCGCTCGGCGATCAGCCGGCTGACCAGCTCGTCGGCGTCACTCACGGTCTCGCCGGGGGAGTCGACGAAGCGGACCTGGAGTTCCTCCCAGGCGGCGGCGTACCGGGCCCGGGACGCGGGGTCCAGCGGGGTGAGTTCGAGTTGGGCGTGCCGGCGTTCCCGGTCGCGCAGCTCCCGTTCGGCGGCGCCGCGGCTGTCCTGCTCCGCGACGACCCGGTCGTACTCCGGGCCGAAGCGGCGCTTGAGGGCGCGCCGGCGACCGGCCATGACGGCCGCGGCGACCAGCGCGGCGACCACCAGTACGACGAGAACCGCAACGATTACCTGCGTGGGCGACATGGCTCCTCCTTCGCCACCTGGTATTCCCTCGGCATACTGGCTGCCAATCCCGATCCCGGGCACTTTCCTGGGCCATTCCCGACCGGGCACGGCGAGCCCCACGGCGCGGCCCGCCGCCGAAACTTGACCCACCCCAGAAAACGCGCCTGGGGCAGGGTGCGGGGCGATCACCGGCACCGACCGGAGTCCGGATCCGGGGCGCTGCCTCGGCCCCTCGGCCGCCGCCTGAAGCGGTGGAGTCGCCGAGGTCACGTACGGGTGAACCGGCCACGCGAGGACGTGGCGTCGGGTCGCCGGGGGCCTCGGCAGCTCGGTCAGCCACCGGCCGTCCCGCTCGCGACGCGACGCCCCTGCCGACCCCGGCGGGGCGTTCGCCGTTGCGGCGGCAGGGAGTCGGGTGAGGACGGTCCACAACGGATTGGTAGTGACCTCCGAGACGGACGGTAGTGCTGCGGCCCCGGATTACGTATCCTGCCCAAGGCGCCCGAGCCGGTGCCCGGTGCGCCCGGGACGCTGCCCGGCCGGTGTGGGCGCCACCGCTGCCACCCCTTCGGGCGAGGACTCATGGACACCCGCGACTGGCCGATCCGCGCCAAGCTGACCGCCCTGGTCGTCACCCCGGTGGCCGCCCTGCTCGCACTCTGGATCTTCGCCACCACGCTGACCTTCGGTCCGGCGCTGGACCTGCTCTCCGCGCGGACCCTCCTCTACGACCTGGGCCGTCCGGGCGAGGCGGTGGTCGCCGAGCTGCAACGCGAACGCCGCCTCTCGGTGGTGCAGCTCGCCGGCCCGGCGGACCTGCCGGCCCTGGCCGAGCAGCGCCGCCGCACCGACGCGGCGGTCGCCGAGCTGCGCCGGCGGACCGGCGGGGAGAAGCTGCGCGACGCGGCCGACGACCTGCTCGACGCCCGGCTCGACAAGTTGTCCGCCGCCCTCGACGCGCTGCCGGCCGGGCGGGGCTTCATCGATCGCCGGCAGGTCGACCGGGCCGGCGCCGTCGGCCTCTACAGCGGCATGATCTCCTTCGCCTTCCAGGCCTTCGCGGCGATGGCCGACCTGCCCGATGCGCAACTCAACCGGGAGGCGCTGGCGCTCACCGCGCTCGGCCGCTCCCGCGACCTGCTCGGTCAGGCCGACGCGCTGGTGGCCGGCGCGCTCGTCGGTGGCCGCCTCGCCGACGACGAGCACCTGCTGTTGACGCAGACCATCGGCAACGAGCGGTTCCTGGTCGACACGGCCGTGGCCGACCTGCCGCCGGAGGCCCGCAGCGCCTACCAGCGGCTGACCGAGGCCCCCGCCTTCGTCCAGCTGCGCACCATGCAGGAGGGGCTGCTGCGGGCGGACCCGGCCGTCCGTCCGCCGGTCGACGCCCGTACGTGGCAGACCAGCCACGACGCCGTCCAGCAGGCGCTGCGCGACTTCGAGCTGAGCCAGGCCGATGGGCTGGCCGAGCGGTCCGTGCCGGTGGCCGTCGGCATCCTGGTCCGGCTCGCCGTCGCCGGGCTGCTCGGCCTGGCCGCGATCGTGGTGTCGCTGCTGGTCGCCGTCCGGGTCGGGCGCACCCTGGCCCGCCGCCTGACCGGCGTGCGCAGCGCCGCCCTGGAGATGGCCGAGCAGCGGCTGCCCGACGTGGTGGCCCGGCTGCGCCGGGGCGAGCAGGTGGACGTGGCCCGGGAGGCGCCGCCGCTGGAGTACGGCGCCGACGAGATCGGCGAGGTCGGGCGCGCCTTCAACGAGGTACGCCGGACGGCCGTCCGCGCGGCGGTCGACGAGGTCACCCTGCGCCGGGGTCTCAACGAGGTGTTCCTGAACATCGCGCGGCGCAGCCAGGGCCTGGTGCACCGCCAGCTGGCCCTGCTGGACCGGATGGAACGGCGCGCCGAGGACCCGGACGAGCTGGCCGAGCTGTTCCAGGTCGACCACCTGGCCACCCGGCTGCGCCGGCACGCCGAGGACCTGGTCATCCTCGCCGGTGCCGCGCCGGGCCGCGGCTGGCGGCAGCCGGTGGCCCTGCTGGACGTGGTGCGCGGCGCGGTCTCCGAGGTCGAGGCGTACGACCGGGTGGACATCGGGACGGTGCAGCCGGCCGGAGTGGTCGGCCGGGCCGTCGCGGACGTCATCCACCTGCTCGCCGAGCTGATCGAGAACGCCACCGCCTTCTCCCCGCCGGAGACCCGGGTCGAGGTCTCCGGCCAGCAGGTGTCCCGCGGCTACGTCGTGGAGATCACCGACCACGGCCTGGGGATGACCCCGCAGGCGGTGGAGAACGCCAATCGCCGGCTCGCCCGGCCGCCCGAGTTCGACCCGGCCGACAGCGCCCGGCTCGGCCTGTTCGTGGTGTCCCGGCTCGCCGCCCGGCACGGCGTCCGGGTCACCCTGCGCTCCGAGGCACCCGGCGGGGTCACCGCCGTGGTCCTCGTCCCGGCCGACCTGGTCACCGACGAGCCGCCGGCCCTGCCGGTCAGCGCGAGCCGGCCGGCCGCGTCGGTCACCCGGCTGACCACCCTGCCCCGGCCCCGCTCCACCCGCGCCGGGCGGGACCGCCAGCCGACCGTGCTGCCGTTCGCCCCGGCCCGCGCCTCCGCGGTGGAGGCCGCTCCCGACGGCGACGGCCTGCCCCGGCGGGTCCGCCGGCGCGGCCCGGCCGTCCGCCCCCGCCCGCAGGCCGCCGAGCCGGCCGTCCGCTCCCCGGACGAGGTACGCCGGCAGATGTCCGCGCTCCAGGCCGGCACGGCCCGGGGCCGGCGCGACGGCGCGATCCGTTCCGTGCCGCCGGGGCGAGGAGACGACGCCGTGCCCGCCCCGGCCGGCAGCCGTGCCGAAGGGCGGAGCGGGCCGCCCGCGCCGCTAACGCCGCCCGATGCCGCGGCGGCTTCCCCCGATTCCCCGACCGTGACTGAGAGGGACGCCTAGTGGTGGACACGACGAGGCAGAACGTCGACCTCGGCTGGTTGCTCGACGAGCTGGTCGACCGCGTACCCGCTGCCCGGGAGGCCGTGGTGCTCTCCGCGGACGGGCTGCTGCTCGGCGCCTCCGCCGAGCTGGACCGCACCGACGCCGAGCACCTCTGTGCCCTGGCCTCCGGCTTCTCCAGCCTGGCCAAGGGCGCCAGCCGGCACCTCGCCGGCGGCGGGGTGCGGCAGACCGTGGTGGAGATGGAGTCCGCGTACCTGTTCGTGACGGCCGCCGGCCAGGGCGCGTGCCTGGCGGTGGTCAGCGCCGCCGACGCGGACATCGGCCTGGTGGCGTACGAGATGGCGATGCTGGTCATCCGGGTGGGGGAGAGCCTCGCCGCGCCGGCCCGCACGACGGTGGGGGCCGTCGATGCGGGCTGAACCGCCGGGTGCCCAGCACGAGTGGCTGGACGCCGCGGCCGGCCCGGTGGTCCGTCCGTACACCCTCACCGGCGGCCGGGTGCGGCCCGCCGTCGACGGCTTCGACCTGGTCGCGTTCGTGCTGGCCGGCGCGGGTGCGGATCCGTCCGGTCAGTCCGGGCTCCAGCCGGAGCACCGGCGCCTGGTCGAGCTGGCCCGGCGCCCCGTCGCGGTGGCCGACCTCGCCGCCGACCTGGACCTCGCGGTGGGCGTGGTCCGGGTGCTCCTCGGCGACCTGCTCACCCGGGGCCTGGTCTCGGTGCACGAGCCGCCGGCCGCCGGCATTCCCGACAACGACATCCTCAAGGCGGTGGTCAGTGGACTACGTGCGCTCTGACCGGGACTCCTCGGAGCCCCGGTTGCCGCTGGCTCTCAAGATCCTCATCGCCGGGGGCTTCGGCGCGGGCAAGACGACGTTGGTCAGCGCGTTGAGCGAGGTCCGACCGTTGCAGACCGAAGAGGTGCTGACGGGTGCCGGCGTCGGCACCGACGACCTCTCCGGGGTGGAGACGAAGTCGACCACCACCGTGGCGATGGACTTCGGCCGGATCACGATCAACGAGGACCTCCAGGTCTACCTCTTCGGCACGCCCGGGCAGGACCGCTTCTGGTTCCTCTGGGACGAGCTGGCCTTCGGCGCGCTCGGCGCGGTGGTGCTCGCCGACACCCGGCGGCTGGCCGACTGCTTCCCGTCGATCGACTACTTCGAGCAGCGGGGCGTCCCGTTCGTGGTCGGGGTGAACTGCTTCGACGGGTCCCGCCGGTTCGGCATCGAGGCGGTGCGCCAGGCGCTGGACATCGACCCGGACGTGCCGGTGGTGCTCTGCGACGCCCGGGACCGGCAGTCCGCCAAGCTGGTACTGATCTCCCTGGTCGAGCACGTGGCCCGGCAGCGCGGCGAGCCGGTCCCGGTCGCCTGACCCGTGGCCGGCGACGGCGGGACGGTGCGACCGCACCGCCTCGCCGTCGGCGCTCCGCCGGCGGGAATTCCGGAAAACAGGGCTAACGCCCGGGCCGGCCGGGAAGCCTCTGGTTGGATCGACGACAAGAGCGGCGGAGGGTGTACCGGTGACGAACACGATCGTCCACATCGGCGGCTACACGGCGGCGAGCGGCGGGCGGGGGGACGGCATCGTCGCCGCTCGCCGGGACCCCGGCTCGGGGGAACTCACCCCGCTCGGCACGGCCGCCGTGACCGATTCGCCCTCCTTCCTCGTCCGGCATCCCGTCCTGCCGGTCCTGTACGCGGTGAACGAGCTGCCGCAGGGGCAGGTCAGCGCCTTCGGGGTGGGCACCGACGGCGAGCTGACCCCGCTGGCCGTCCGGTCGACCGGCGGGGCCGATCCCTGCCACCTGGCGGTCGCGCCCGACGGGCGGCACCTCTTCGTGGCCAACTACGGCGGCGGCAGCGTGGCGGTCCTCCCGCTCGACGAGCGGGGGGTGCCGGCCGAGCGCAGCGACCTGGTCGTGCACCAGGGGCACGGGCCCGACCCCGAGCGCCAGGAGAAGGCGCACTGCCACATGGTCTCCCCGGACCCGGGGAGCGGGCCGCTGCTCGCCGTCGACCTCGGCACCGACTCGGTCTACCGGTACGACCTGGACGCCGGCGCGGGCCGGCTGGTGCCCCGCGCGCCCCGGACCCGCACCGCCGACGGAACCGGGCCCCGCCACCTCGCCCGCCACCCCGACGGACGGCGCTACTGGCTGGCCGGTGAACTGGACGCGACGGTGACCGCGTACGAGGCGACGCCGGAGGGGGCGCTGCACGAGCGGGGGCGGGTGGACGCCAGCGGCCGGACCGGGCACGTCCAGCCCTCAGAGATCGCCGTGGGGCCGGACGGCCGTTTCCTCTACGTCGGCAACCGGGGGGTGGGCACGGTCGCCGTCTTCGCCCTCGACGGGGAGCTGCCCCGGCTGGTCGCCGAGGTCGACACCGGGGGCGAGTGGCCCCGGCACTTCGCGCTGACCGGAGCCCACCTCTACGTCGCCGACGAACGGGCCGACATGGTCCGGGTGTTCCGGGTCGATCCCGGCTCGGGGGTGCCGGAGCCGCTCGGCGAGCCGGTGCCGGTGCCGAGCCCGACCTGTGTCCTGCCCTGAACGGCGCCGCCCGATGTGGATCGTGGCGACGCCGCGGCACTGACTGATTACTCACTGTTGCAAAAGTGCGATCAACTGTTTCTCCTGCGTAACTTTCGTCCGAACGGTTGTGGCACTATCCGAACGAGATACGCAAGATGGTCAGCGTGTCTGGCCGCCATCGCATGCGTTCAAGTATCCGTGGAGCAGGAGCCGCCGCAGCGGCGACTGCTCTCGTCGTCGTGGTCGGGGGTACCTGGTTCGGCTACCAGCAGCTGTCCGGGCCGTCCTGCTCGGGCGAGATCCAGCTGTCGGTGGCCGCCGCTCCCGAGCTCGCGCCGGCGGTGGAGAAGGCCTCGGCGCAGTGGGTCGAGGACGGCGCGGCGGTGGGCGGCACCTGCATCGCCGTGAACGTCAGCGCCTCCGAGCCGGTGGACGTGGCCGCGGCGGTCGCCAGCAAGCACGGCGCCACGCTGGCCGGCGTCGGCCAGGCCAGCGGCACGGTGGCCACGCCCGACGTCTGGATCCCGGACTCCTCCACCTGGCTGCTGCGGCTGAAGAACAACGGCGCGACCGCCTTCGCGCCGGGCAACGGGGCCTCGGTCGCCCGCAGCCCGGTGGTGGTGGCGATGCCGGAGCCGGTCGCCTCCCGCTTCGGCTGGCCGGACAAGAAGCTCGGCTGGACCGACCTGCTGAAGGCGGTCAGCACCGGCAAGGGGCTGCGCGCCGGGATCGTCGAGCCGACGCAGGACGCGGCCGGCCTCTCCGGCCTGCTCTCCCTCACCGCCGCGGCGAGCGCCTCGGGCGGCGACACCCAGAAGGCGACCACCGGTGCGCTGCGGGCGCTGGCCACCGGCCGTTCCGCGCTGCGGCAGGACCTGCTCGCCCGCTTCCCGCGCTCGAACGACCCGACGGCCATCGCCAGCGGGCTCGGTGCCGCCGCGCTGTCCGAGGAAGACGTCATCGCGTACAACAGCACCAAGCCGCCGATCCCGCTGGCCGCGCTCTACCTGGAGCCGGCGCCGATGCCGCTGGACTACCCGTTCGCGGTGCTGCCCGGCATCGAGCCGGCCAAGCAGTCCGCGGCCAAGGTGCTCTTCGAGTTGCTGACCACGCAGGGTTTCAAGAACCGGCTGGCCGCTCAGTCGTTGCGGGCGCCGGACGGCAACTGGGGCAACGGCTTCAAGGCGCCGCAGGGGGCGCCGAGCCCGGCCGGCGGTCAGTCGACGGCGGCGCCGGCGGGAGTCGGTGCCGTGGGCGGCCTGGACCCGTTCGCGATAGACCGTGCGGTCTCCGGCTGGTCCATCGCCACCCAGTCCGGTCGGATGCTCGCCGTCATCGACGTCTCCGGCTCGATGAAGGCGAAGGTGCCCTCCGCGGGCGGTGCCACCCGGGAGCAGGTCACCGTGACGGCGGCGAGCCGAGGCCTGAACCTGTTCGACGACTCCTGGTCGATCGGCCTCTGGACGTTCTCCACCGAGCTGGTGGGCTCCCGGGACTGGCGCGAGCTCGTGCCGATAAACCCCCTCTCCACCAACCGGGGCCGGCTGGAGCAGGGCCTCGCCACGATCCGCCCGTCCGACGGCAACACCGGTCTGTACGACACCGTGCTGGAGGCGTACAAGACGGTGCAGCAGGACTGGGAGCCCGGCCGGGTGAACTCGGTGGTGCTCTTCACCGACGGCAAGAACGACGACAAGGACGGCGTCTCGCAGGCCTCGCTGATCAGCCAGCTCAAGCAGCTCAACGATCCGGAGCGTCCGGTGCAGGTGGTCATCATCGGCATCGGCAACGAGGTCTCCAAGACCGAGCTCCAGTCGATCACCAACGTCACCGGCGGCGGCACCTTCGTCACCGAGGACCCGAGCAAGATCGGTGACATCTTCCTGAAGGCGATCGCGCTGCGCCCGAACGCGCCGCGCTGAGTCTTCGGACAGTGCGGGGACACCGCCGTACCGGAAGTTTCCGGTGCGGCGGTTCGCCTTTCCGGTGTCCGGGTCGCTCGGCAAAGTGACGGCAACACGTCCGAATCAATCGGCGAGCATCATTGTAAGGCAGGATGTCCGGTACGCTCCGGCGTCGCGTCCCCGTCCCGGGGCGGTCGCCGACCGGAGCCGGTGCACGCGATGTGGGGAGGCTGGGTGACCTCGGCGACGCTGTCCACGCCGGTCCGGATCCCGCCGGCGCCGAGCGGCCGGCCGGCGAGCCCGATCGCCCGGGCCGACCAGCGCGCGTACGTGCGGCTCCTGGTGGTGCTCGACACCACCGTGCTCTCCCTCGCCGTCCTGGCCGGGTACGCCGCCCGCTTCGGTGACCGGGCGCCGGTCGGCTCCGAGATCCCGTACGTGCTGGTGGCCCCCGGCCTGGTGCTCGCCTGGCTGCTCTCGCTGCGGGTGCTGCGCTGCTACGACGACCGGGTGCTCGGCTACGGCGCCGACGAGTACCGGCGGGTGAGCGCGGCGAGCCTGCGGCTGGCCGGCGGCGTCGCCATCGTCGGCTACGTCGCCGAGGCCGACGTGTCCCGGGGATTCCTGGCCATCTCCTTCGCCGTCGGCACGGTGGCGCTGGAGGTCAACCGCTTCGTCGCGCGCAAGCGACTGCACCGGGCCCGCTGTCGGGGCGTCGGCTGGTCCCGCCGGGTGCTCGTCGTCGGCGACACCGCCCACGTGCTGGAACTCGTGCACACGCTGCGCCGCGAGCCGTACGCCGGCTACCAGGTGGTCGGCGCCTGCATCCCGGACGCGCTGCTCGCACCGGTGCCGCAGCGGCTCAGCGACGTGCCGGTGGTCGGCTCGCTGCGCGGCGTCCCCGAGGCGGCCACCGCGATCGGCGCGGACACCGTCGCCGTCACCCCCTCCGGCGAGCTGACCGCGGCCCGGCTGCGCCGGCTCGGCTGGCAGTTGGAGGGGACCGGCATCGACCTGGTGGTCGCGCCGGCGCTCACCGACGTGGCCGGCCCCCGCATCCACACCCGGCCGGTCGCCGGCCTGCCGCTGATCCACGTGGAGGCGCCCGAGTTCCGGGGGGCCCGCAAGCTGGTCAAGGAGTTCGTCGACCGGGCCGCCGCCGCGCTGGCGCTGCTGCTCCTGCTGCCGCTCGGGGCGGCGGTCGCGCTGGCCATCCGGCTGGGCAGCCCGGGGCCGGTGCTGTTCCGGCAGACCCGGGTCGGGCGGGGCGGCCGCGAGTTCGGCGTGCTGAAGTTCCGCACCATGGTGGTCAACGCCGACGCCCTGCTCGACGGGCTGGCCATGCGCAACGAGACCGACGGGCTGATGTTCAAGATGCGCGACGACCCGCGGGTGACCCGGGTCGGGCGGCTGCTGCGCAAGTGGTCCCTCGACGAGCTGCCGCAGCTGGTCAACGTGCTGCTGGGGCAGATGAGCCTGGTCGGCCCCCGGCCGCCGCTCCCCTCCGAGGTGGCCCGCTACGACGGCGACGTGGCCCGGCGGCTGCTGGTCAAGCCCGGCATGACCGGGCTCTGGCAGGTCAGCGGCCGCTCCGACCTGAGCTGGGAGGACGGCATCCGGCTCGACCTGTACTACGTCGAGAACTGGTCGCTCGCCGCCGACCTGACCATCCTCTGGAAGACCTTCGGCGCGGTGCTGCGGGGGCGCGGGGCGTACTGACCGGCGGCGCGGTCACGGCTGTGGGCCGGTCCAGTCCAGGCAGACCACCACCGCGTCGTCGATCAGGTCACCGGCGACGAACGCCCGCAGATCGCCGAGGAGCGACCGGACGGCGTCCAGCGGCTCCATCCGGCCGGTACGGCGCAGGAAGCGGTCCAGTGCGGTCTCCCCGTACCGGACGTTCTGGCTGGTCGCGTCGATCACACCGTCGCTGAGCACGAAGAGCCGGTCGCCCCGGCGCAGCTCGAAGGTCTGTTCCTGGTAGTCGGTGCTCTCGAACATGCCGAGCGGGAACTGCTTCTCCAGGACCTGCTCGCTGATCTCCCCATCGCGCAGCCGCACCAGGCGGGGCGAGCCGGCGTCCACCACGGTCAGCTTCCCGGAGGCGAGGTCCAGTTCCATCAGCAGCGCGGAGAGGTGCTGCTCGCCCCGGTGCAGGGCGTAGATCGCCTGGTCGGCCAGGGCGGCCTGGTCGGCCAGCCCCAGTCCGCCCCGGCGGGCGTTGCGCAGCGCGTAGGTGGCCAGCGAGGTGAGCATCGCGGCGGCCACCCCCTCGCCCGACCCGTTGATCGTGGCGAGCCAGAGCCGGTGCCCGTCGTCGGACCAGTCGAAGCTGTCACCGCGCACCGCGTACGCCGGCTCCAGCTGCCCGGCGAGGCTGAACGACGGGCGGATCCGGCTGCGCCCGGGCAGCAGCTCCCACTGCATCTCGGCGGCGAGGGTCAGCCGGCGGGCCCGACGGGACGCCCGGTAGACGTCGGTGCCAGGGCTGACGGCGACGAGTTCGTGGCCGAGGGCGGTGGCGATGGCGGCCAGTTCCCCGACCGTACCGGGGTCGTCGGCGACCGGGGCCAGCCGCAGCACGCCGCGCCGTTCGCCGCGCATGCCGACCGGAAACCAGCCGACGCCGTCGGTGAGGATCGGCTCCTGGTGATCGAAGCATCGCCAGGCCGGGTGACCGGCCTCGGTGATCGGGTCCCCGTCGCTGAGCGGCAGCAGCACCGAGAGGCGGTAGTCGACCTGGAAAAGCTCGCTCTCCGTGATCCCGAACGTCCGTTCAAGTTCGGCGGCGAGCCGGTCGAGCAGGAGGTCGGCCGGCGCCTCGACCAGCACCCGCCGGGCCCGATCGTCCGGTTCGCTCATCTTCACTCCTCCTGACAGCGGCCGACCACCAGGCACTCCGGGTAGTCTCGGCCCCACCATGGCCGACGAACATGGTCCGCGGGGACCAGAACCGAGTATGGCCGCCGAGTTGGACGACGCGGCGGGTGCCCTGCTGTCCGTGTGGGAGGCCGCGCGGGAGAGTACGACCAGTGGCCTCTCCGCCGCCCAGCTGCGCGCGGTCATGGTGGTGGAGCGGCACGACGGCATCAACCTCCGCCGGCTCGCCACCCTGCTCGACATGCTGCTCTCCTCGGCCAGCCGGCTCTGCGACCGGCTGGTGGCGGCCGGCATGCTGGAGCGGGAGCCGGGCCGCCTCGACCGGCGGGAGATCTCCCTGCACCTGACCCCGGAGGCCCGTGAGCTCCTCGTCGAGCTGCGCCGGGACCGCCGGCGGCGGCTCGCCGACGTGCTGGACGGGATGACCGGTGAGGGCCGGCAGGCCCTGCTGCGGGGGATCCGCGAGTTCGACCGGGTCGCCCGCGACCTGGAGGAGGCGGCGCCGCCGGCGGTGCCCTGGCAGGGCAGCGACACCCCGCCGCCGGACGCGACGCTCGACGACCCGCCGGTGGCCCGCACCGCCTGACCGGTTCAGCCCGCCGTGCCCGCCCCGGCCGGGTCGGCGCCGGTCACGCCCGCTCTGCAGCGCAGACGGCGAGCATGGCGACGTCGTCGTGGCTCTGCCCGTCCAGCCACTCGTCCACCAGCTGGAGCAGCCGTTCGACCACGGCGCTCGGCGGCAGCCCCGCCGCCGAGGCGAGCGCCTGACGCAGCCGCCGCTCGCCGAACATCTCCACCGCCGCCGGGCCGCCGCGCGCCTCGGTCACCCCGTCGGTGTACGCCAGCAGCAGCTCCCCCGGAGCCAGTCGCACCTCGGCCTCGGCGAACGTCGCGGTGGTGAACGCGCCGATCGGCATGCCCCCGACCGGTACGGGGCTGATGTCACCGTCGGGCCGAAGCAGCAGCGGAGCGGGGTGCCCACCGCCGGCGACGCGCACCCGCGCGCCGCCGTCGCGGTCCGGCTCGACGGTGCCGAGCAGCAGGGTGGTGAACTGGGCCCGCCGGGCACCGTCCGGGGAGTCGAAGAGCGCCCGGTTGAGCAGCCGCATCAACTCCAGGGGACGCTGCTCGACCAGGCGGAGCGTCTGCAACGACTGGCGTACCCGGCCGGTGAGCACGGCCGCGCCGACGCCCTTGCCGCAGACGTCGCCGAGGGCGAACATCCCGCCCCGCTCGGTGCGGAACACCTCGTAGAAGTCGCCGCCGATGCGCAGGCTGTCCCCGGCGGCCCGGTAGCCGCCGGCGAGGGCGAGCCCGGGCAGCGGCGGCAGCTCCGGCGGGAGAAGGCTGTGCTGCAGCACCCGGGCCAGGTGGGCCTGCTCGCCGTAGAGCTGGGCGGCGGCGAGCGACGCGCCGGCCCGGGCGGCGAACTCCCGGGCCAGCTCGACGTCGCGCTGGTCGAAGCCCGCGCGCCCGGCCCACCGGACGAGGATCAGGGCGCCGGCCGGCCCGCCGGCGCTGAGCAGCGGGCTGATCAGCATCGTGCCGGGGCGGCCGAAGGAGGCGGGCAGCACGTCGGCCAGGTCGGCCGGCGCGGCGCCGACCCAGGGGTGCGGGTCGGTGCTCTCGCCGTCGAGCGCCTCGGCGAGGCCGGGGACGGCGCCGGTCAGCTCCGGGGAGCCGATCCCGGTGACCGGGGCGGCGTCGCCCTCCGCGTAGCGGACCCAGTGCGGCAGGGCGGCGACGGGCGGTGGCGGGTGGTGCACGATCAGCGCGGCGTCGGCCAGGTACGGCACCGGCAGGGTGGCGGTGGCTCGCAGCGTCTGGTCACGGTGCAGGGAGAGGCCGAGCCGGCTGCCCGCCTGGGCGAGGAAGGCGGTGCGGGACCGTTCGGCGAGGAGGGCGTCGCTGCGGGCCTGTTCCTCGGTGACGTCCCGGACGTACCAGGCGCAGCGGTCGGCGGCCAGCCGGCGGCAGACCCCGCGCAGCCGGCGGCCACGGTGCTCGGTGTCGAAGGTCTCGGCCCCCTGGCCGACGGCGCCGGCCAGCGCCGGCACCGAGCAGAGCACGAGGTCGGTCCCGGGGGTCAGCTCGGGCAGGAGTCGGCCCGCCGTCGCGTTGACCAGCGCGACGATCCCGGCGTGGTCGGTGGTGACCACCGCCTCGGCGAGACCGTCCAGCAGCTCGCGGGCGAGCCGGGGGTCGGCGGTCACCGGCCCGGTGTGCCCGCCGTCGTGGGTCGTCGTCACCGCCGGTCGCCGGGCGCCACGGCCTGTCGACCTGTGCGCATGCTGGTAGTGACTCCTCGGACGGGAACGGTTGCCTCAGGGAAAGGGTACCGAGGCGAACCGGCCGACGCCCATCGAGGAAGGTCGGCTCACGGCCGGCCGGCGAGCCAACCGGACGGCCGGGCGATGATCCGGCGGACCACGGACCCGGCTCCGCCGACGGCCGCCGACGCCGGGCCGAGTGCCGCCGCGCGCACCGTCACCGGCGACCAGGCGGCGGTGAGCACCCGGTCGGTCAGCTCGGCCTCCACCGGCGGGCGCAACCAGGGCGCCAGCGTGGCGTAGCCGCCCCCGAGCACCACGGTGTCCAGGTCCAGCAGGTTGACCACGCCGGCGACGGCCACCCCGAGGGCGGTGCCGGCCGCGCGCAGCGCGTCGAGGGTGGCCGGGTCGCCCTCGGTGGCGAGGTCGGCCAGTCGGCGCGCCGCCGTGTCGGCCGGCAGATCTGCCCCGGAGAGGCCGGCCGCGCCGAGGACGGCCTCCTGGCCGGCGTACGTCTCCAGGCAGCCCCGCGCGCCGCAGCGGCACCGCGGCCCGTCCGGGTCGACCGGCACGTGGCCCAGTTCACCGCTCCAGCCCCGGGCGCCCCGGAACAGCGCACCGTCGAGCACGATCCCCGCGCCGATGCCGATTTCACCTGAGACGTGCAGGAAGCTGGCCGTCGCGGGCCCGGCGTGCAGCTCGCCGAGGGCGGCCAGGTTGGCCTCGTTGTCGACCACCAGCGCGGGCACCTCGTCGACCGGCCAGGCGAGCGGGGGATGGGCGGCGAGCAGCCCGGGGACGTCGACGTCGCGCCAGCCGAGGTTCGGTGCGAGCCGGACCAGGCCGTGGGCGTCGACCAGCCCGGGCACGGCCAGCGTCGCCCCGGCCAGGGTGAGTCCCTGCCGCGCGGCGGCGGCGCGGGCCCGCCCGGCCAGCTCGACCAGCCGGGCCAGCGCGTCGGCGGGGGTGACCGGGCGCAGGTCGGCCCGGCGTACCTCGTGGTGCCGGACGGTGCCGGCCAGGTCGACCACGCAGGCGGCGAGGTAGTCGACGTTGATCTCCAGCCCCAGCCCGGCCGGGCCGTCGGTGGCGAGCCGCAGCCCGCGGGCGGGGCGGCCGGCCCCGCCGCGCGGCGCCGGCTCGGCCTCGGCGACCAGGCGGCCGGTGATCAGGTCGTCCACCACGGCCGAGACGGTCGCCCGGGTGAGGCCGGTCTGGCCGGCGAGGCCGGCCCGTGACGGTGGCTGGTCGGCGGCGGCGATCCGCCCGAGCACCACGGCGAGGTTGAGCTCGCGCAGGCTGCCCTGCCGGACCGCGCCCGCGGTGCTGGTGCTGGTCACCCCTTGACACTGCCACAGCGTGGTCATTTAATCCATCCACTGAACTAATTGCGGCGACACCCCGGAGGTCTGCCATGGCACCCCGTCCCACCCCCGCCGACAAGTTCTCCTTCGGTCTCTGGACGGTGGGCTGGCAGGCCCGCGACCCGTTCGGCGACGCCACCCGCCCCGCGCTCGATCCGGTGGAGGCGGTGCACCGCCTCGCCGAGCTCGGCGCGTACGGGATCACCTTCCACGACGACGACCTGGTCCCCTTCGGGGCCGACGCCGCCGGCCGGGAGGCCCACCTGACCCGGTTCCGCAAGGCGCTCGACGAGACCGGCCTGGTCGTCCCGATGGTCACCACCAACCTCTTCACCCACCCCGTCTTCAAGGACGGCGGGTTCACCAGCAACGACCGGGACGTGCGCCGGTACGCGTTGCGCAAGGTGCTGCGCAACGTCGACCTCGCCGCCGAGCTGGGTGCCCGCACCTTCGTCATGTGGGGCGGCCGGGAGGGCGCCGAGTACGACGTGGCCAAGGACGTCCGGGCCGCGCTGGACCGCTACCGCGAGGCGGTCGACCTGCTCTGCCAGTACGTGGTGGACTCCGGCTACGACCTGCGCTTCGCCATCGAGCCCAAGCCCAACGAGCCGCGCGGCGACATCCTGCTGCCCACCGTCGGGCACGCGCTGGCGTTCATCTCCACCCTGGCCCACCCGGACCTGGTCGGCCTGAACCCGGAGGTCGGGCACGAGCAGATGGCCGGGCTGAACTTCGCGCACGGCATCGCCCAGGCGCTCTGGCAGGGCAAACTGTTCCACATCGACCTCAACGGCCAGCGCGGCGTCAAGTACGACCAGGACCTGGTCTTCGGCCACGGCGACCTGCTCAACGCCTTCGCGCTGGTCGACCTGCTGGAGCACGGCGGTCCGGACGGCGGGCCCGCGTACGACGGGCCCCGGCACTTCGACTACAAGCCCTCGCGCACCGAGGACTTCGCCGGGGTGTGGGCCTCGGCGGAGGCGAACATGCGCACCTACCTGCTGCTCAAGGAGCGGGCTGCGGCGTTCCGCGCCGACCCGGAGGTGGCCGAGGCACTGGCCGCCGCCAAGGTCGCCGAGCTGGCCACCCCGACGTTGCACCCGGGGGAGGGGTACGCCGAGCTGCTCGCCGACCGCTCCGCGTACGAGGACGTGGACGTCGACACGGTCGCGGCCCGGGGCTTCGGGTTCGTCCGGCTCAACCAGCTCGCCGTCGAGCACGTGCTCGGCGCGCGCTGAGGCCGGCCGTCATGCCGCTCGTCGCCGGCGTCGACTCGTCCACCCAGTCCTGCAAGGTGGTCGTCCGGGACGCGGAGACCGGCGCCCTGGTCCGCCAGGGCCGGGCGCCGCACCCGGACGGCACCGAGGTGGACCCACAGGCCTGGTGGGACGCCCTGCGCACCGCGGTAGACGCCGCCGGCGGGCTGGCCGACGTCGCGGCCGTCTCGATCGCCGGCCAGCAGCACGGCATGGTCTGCCTGGACGAGGCGGGCGAGGTGGTCCGGCCCGCCCTGCTCTGGAACGACACCCGCTCCGCCGATGCGGCGCGGGACCTCGTCGCCGAGGCCGGCGGCGGCGCGGCGGGCCGCCGGTTCTGGGCCGAGGCGGTGGGCAGCGTGCCGGTGGCGAGCTTCACCGGCACCAAGCTGCGCTGGCTGGCCCGGCACGAGCCGGAGCGCGCGGCCCGGGTCGCGGCCGTCTGCCTGCCGCACGACTGGCTCACCTGGCGGCTGGCGGGCGCGCCCGGTCTGGCCGGGCTGCGGACCGACCGGGGCGACGCCAGCGGCACCGGCTACTGGTCGCCCCGCACCGGCGACTACCGGCTCGACCTGCTGGAACAGGCCTTCGGGCGGGTGGTGGCGGTGCCGGCGGTGCTCGGCCCGGCCGAGGTCGCCGGGGTGCTGGACCCGGCCGTGCTCGGCGCGGCGGCGGGCGCCGGTGCCGCGCCGCCGCAGTCCGCGCCCGGCGGGATCCGGCTCGGCCCGGGCACCGGAGACAACGCCGCCGCGGCTCTCGGCGTGGGTGCCGGCCCCGGCGACGTGGTCGTCTCGATCGGCACCTCCGGCACCGTGTTCAGCGTGGCCGACGTGCCGGCCGCCGACCCGGGCGGCGCGGTCGCCGGCTTCGCCGACGCCACCGGCCGGTACCTGCCGCTGGTCTGCACCCTCAACGCGGCCCGGGTGCTGGACGCGGCCGCCGCGATGCTCGGCGTCGGGCTCGACGAGCTGACCGAGCTGGCGCTCGCCGCCCCGCCCGGCGCGGACGGGCTGGTCATGGTCCCGTACCTGGAGGGGGAGCGCACGCCCGACCGGCCGCTGTCCACCGGCGCGCTGCACGGGCTCACGCTGCGTACCGCCACCCCGGCGCACCTGGCCCGGGCCGCCGTCGAGGGGATGCTCTGCGCGCTCGCCGACGGGCTCGACGCGCTGACCGCCCAGGGCGCCGAGGCCCGTCGGGTGATCCTGGTCGGCGGCGGGGCCCGCTCGGCGGCGGTGCGCCGGATCGCCCCGCAGGTCTTCGGCCGGCCGGTGGTGGTCCCGCCGCCGGGCGAGTACGTCGCCGACGGCGCGGCCCGCCAGGCCGCCTGGGTCGCCCTGGGCGGCGCGGCGCCGCCGCAGTGGGCGGTCGCCGGCACCCGGGAGTACGCCGCCGAACCCGTCCCCGCCGTCCGCGAGCGGTACGCGCAGGCCCGCGACCGCACCGTCGACCGGCCGACCCCGGTGCCCTGAACGCCGGGGGCGGGCCCCGGTGACGCGTTCGTGACCTCGCCCTGATTGGCTGCCGCAATGACCTTGACCAGGGGTGGGGCGGCGCGGGCCCGGGGCGGCGGCGCGACGCACCGGTTCTACAGCGTCGTGGTCTTCGTGGTGCTCGCCTCGCTGGACAACGTGGCGATCGGCCTGGTCCCGCCGCTGTACGGGCCGATCTCCGGGGCGCTGGGCGTGTCGCAGCGGCTGCTCGGCCTGGTCACCGCGGTGAGCTTCCTGGTCAGCGCGGTGGCGGCGGTGGCCTGGGCGTACGTGGGGGACCGGACCAACCGCAAGCCGCTGCTCATGGTCGGCACCCTGATCTGGGCGGCGGGCACCGGCGGCAGCGCGCTCGCCGGGAACTACCCGGCGTTCCTGGCCGCGCAACTGGTGGCCGCGATCGGGCTGGGCGCGGTCGGCTCGGTCGGCTTCTCCGTGGTCACCGACCTGATCTCGCCCCGCCGCCGGGGGCTGGTGATGAGCTTCTGGGGGCTGTCGCAGGGGGTGGGCACGCTGGCCGGCACCCTCACCGGCGGCCTGCTCGGCGCCACCGACTGGCGGCGCCCGTTCCTGGCGCTCACCGTGGTCGGGCTGGCGGCCACCCTGGCCTACCTGTTCACGTACGACATCCGGCGCGGGCAGAGCGAGCCGGAGCTGGCCGGGGCGCTCGACGCCGGGGCCGAGTACGACTACCGGATCAGCCCCAGCGACGTGCCCCGGATCCTGGCCCGGCGGACCAACCACTGGCTGATCCTGCAGGGGCTGACCGCGCAGGCGGCGTTCGGGTCGCTGGTCTGGCTGCCGGTGCTCTTCGCCGAGCGGGCCGAGGCGCAGGGCTACTCGCCGGCCACCGCGGTGGTGGTGGGCAGCGTCTTCGCCACGCTGTTCCAGCTCGGCGGGGTGCTCTCCATCATCGGCGGCCTGGCCGGCGACGCGCTGCAACGGCGTACCCCGCGGGGCCGGGCCCTGGTCGCGGCGGTGGGCATCCTCGCGGCCGTGCCGTTCTACCTGGTCCTGTTCTTCGTCCCGGTCCGCATCGTGGTGCCCGACGGCGCCGGCGGCGGGGCGGTGGTCCGGGCGGTGCTGGCCAGCGTGGTGACCGAGCCGACGGTCGGGCTGAGCCTGCTCGCCGCCGTGGTGGCGCTGGCGCTGACCTCGGCGAACTCGCCGAACTGGTTCGCCCTGATCGCCGACGTGAACCCGCCCGAACACCGGGGCACCGTCTACAGCCTGGGCAACCTGGTCAACGGGGTCGGCCGGGCGGCCGGCAACGGACTGGTCGGAGTGGCCTTCCACGGCCTGCGGGCGGCCTTCCCGCCGCCGCTGAACTACGCCGTCGGGCTGGCCGCCTTCCAGCTCTTCTTCATCCCCACCGGCTGGATGTACTGGCGCGCCGCGCGCACCTCACCCGGGGACATCGAGGCGGTACACGACCTGCTGCACGCCCGCGCCGAACGCCTCTGACCGATGGGCACCCCCGGGCCGCCCGGGCCGGACCCGCGCCCGGACCGCCGGGTTCGGGCTGCGGGGTCGCTCCGCACCGCCCGATCGGGTCGGCGGGCGCGTGCCTTCATCCGGGTCGGCGGGCGTGTGGCTTCATCCGGGTCGGCGGGCGTGTGGCTTCCCCCGGGTCGGCGGGCCCGTGCCCTTATCCGGGTCGGCGGGCCCGTGCTTTCATCGGGGTCGGCGGGCCCGCGCCTTCATCCGAGTCGGCGGGCCCGTGCCTCCCACCGGGTCGGGCTTCCCGTGGAGGCTACGAATCTGATGTCGTAGATGACTCAGAGGTCCACGACGCCGTGCCGCACCCCCGGCGCCAGGCTCCGGTGGGACCCCCGCCGCCGTCCCGAGGCGGCTAGCCTGTCCCGTCGCCTGGCGGTAGCGGCACTGCAACACGCTCGCCGACCGTGGCGGAGGCGACGGTTGCCGGTGCGCCGGCGGCTGAGTCATCTACGACATCAGATTGGTAGGCACGCAACCAGGTGCCGGGCCCGTCCGCCGACCCCACGCGCAGAGAGTGGGGGCCTGACGGTAACCCGCTGATTTATTCACGACATCAGGTCGGTAGCGACGGAGACAGTGCCCGGCATCCGGTGCCGGGCCGCTCCGCCGGCCCCGCGCGCTGCGCGCGGGGCCGGCGGACCAGGCGGTACGTCAGGCGCGGACCCAGACCGTCACGTCGGTGGGCACCCGGCCGTCGGCGTCCAGCGGCGTGCTGCTGTGCAGCACCTCTCCGGCCGGCGCCGGCACCGCGGCGTCGCCGAAGTTGGTCAGCACGACCAGGTCACCGTTGCGGAAGGTCAGCACCTCGTCGCCGGAGGAGAGCCACTCCAGCGGGCCCCGGGCCAGCCCGTGCTCGCGGCGCAGCCGCAGTGCCGTCCGGTACATCTCGTACGTCGAGCCGGGCACCTCGCGCTGCCGGTCGAGGGCGTACTCGGCCCAGAGCGGCGGCTGGGGCAGCCAGCTCGCGTCGGTCGGCCCGAAGCCGTACGACGGGGCGTCGGCCTCCCACGGGATCGGCACCCGGCAGCCGTCCCGGCCCCGCTGGGTGTGGCCGCTGCGCTCCCAGGTCGGGTCCTGCCGGACCTCGTCGGGGAGCGTGGTGTGCTCCGGCAGGCCCAGCTCCTCACCCTGGTAGAGGTAGGCGGAGCCGGGCAGGGCCAGCATCAGCAGGCTGGCGGCGCGGGCCCGGCGCAGGCCGAGCGCGGCGTCCGGCTGCGGGTCGCCGATGCCGATGCCGTTCGGCCGTCCGCCGCCGACGGTCAGGCCGAGCCGGGAGGCGTGCCGCACCACGTCGTGGTTGGAGAGCACCCAGGTGGTCGGGGCGCCGACCGAGTCGGTGGCCTCCAGCGAGCGGGTGATCACCGCGTACTGGGCCGGTGCGGTCCACGAGGCGAGCAGGTACTCGAAGTTGAACGCCTGGTGCATCTCGTCGGGGCGCACGTAGCGGGCCAGCCGCTCGGCCGGCTCCACCCACGCCTCGGCGACCAGGATCCGCTCGCCGTCGTACGAGTCGAGCAGCCGGCGCCACTCCCGGTAGATCTCGTGCACGCCGTCCTGGTCCCACATCGGGGGCCGCGGCTTCGCCACCTCGTTGCCGGAGAGGATCTCCTGCGGCTCCTGCCAGTCGGCCAGGTCGGCCTGCTTGATCAGGCCGTGCGCCACGTCGACCCGGAAGCCGTCCACGCCGCGGTCCAGCCAGAACCGCAGCACGTCCAGGAACTCCTCGCGGACCTCCGGGTTGTCCCAGTTCAGGTCGGGCTGGCCGGTGTCGAACAGGTGCAGGTACCACTGGCCCGGACGGCCGTCCGGGTCGGTGATCCGGGTCCAGGCGGGACCGCCGAAGACGCTCTGCCAGTCGTTCGGCGGCTGGTCGCCGTCCGGGCCGAGGCCGTCGCGGAAGACGTACCGGGCCCGCTCGGGGCTGCCGGGGGCGGCGGCCAGGGCGGCGGTGAACCACGTGTGCGCCGAGGAGGTGTGGTTGGGCACCAGGTCGACGATCACCTTCAGCCCCTTGGCGCGGGCCTCCGCGATCAGCTTGTCGGCGTCCTCCAGCCGCCCGAAGAGCGGGTCGACGTCCCGGTAGTCGGCCACGTCGTACCCCGCGTCGGCCTGCGGCGACGGGTAGAACGGCGACAGCCAGACGGCGTCCACGCCCAGCTCGGCGAGGTGACCGAGGCGGGCGGTGATGCCCGGCAGGTCACCGATGCCGTCGCCGTCGGAGTCGGCGAAGGAACGCGGGTAGATCTGGTAGATGACGGCCTCGGTCCACCATCCGGTGGCGGGGCCACCGGAGGCGTCCTGCTGCGTCGCGTCGGTGTTCAGAGCCTTCTCCCTGGGTCGAGCTGTGGTTGCGGTCGGATCCATTCAGTGTGCCCGCGGTGGCGCGGTCGATTCCCGCACCACCAGGCGAGTGGGTAGGATCACCGGCCCGCCGGCGCGGTCGCAGTCGGCGCCGCCGCGGGGGTCGGGAACCCGATGGGGGTACGCCTCGGCGGTGCGCGCGCCGAGCGGGTCGAGCAGCAGCCGGGCGGCGAGCCGCCCCTGCTCGGCGGCGGGCTGGGCGATGGTGCTCAGCCCGAGCACCCCGGCGAGGTCGTGGTCGTCGACACCGATCACGCTGACGTCCTGCGGCACGCGCAGGCCGGCGTCGCGCAGCGCGGTCATCGCGCCCATCGCCATCTCGTCGCAGGCGGCGAAGATCGCGGTGGGCGGTTCGCCCCGGGCCAGCAGCTCGGCGGTGGCCCGGGTGCCGCCGTCGATGGTGAACTGGGACTCCACGTCCAGGCTCGGGTCGAGGCGGATCCCGACCGAGCGGAGCGCCTCCCGGTAGCCCTGGCGCCGGTCCAGGTGGGTGGTGAAGGCCAGTTCGTCGTCCGGGTCGCCGGAGATGTGGGCGATCCGCCGGTGGCCCAGGTCGAGCAGGTGCCGGGTGGCCGTCCGGGCCGCGGCCACGTCGTCGATCCGGACGCAGGGCCAGCCGGGCACCACCGTGCCGGAGCTGATGGTGATGCCGGGCAGGTCCAGGGCGGCGAGCGCGGTCAGGTCGGACGAGCGCAGCGGGGTGGCGACCAGCATGATGGCGTCCACCCGCTTGTGCAGGTTGGCGGTGCGCAGCACCCGCTGGCGGACCTGCTCGCGCCCGCCCAGGTTGTACAGGAGCAGGTCGTATCCGGCCTGGTGGAGGAACTCCTCGACGGCCTCGACGACGGTGCTGAAGAACCAGCGGGTGATCCGGGGGACCACCACGGCCACCGTCCCGGTCCGGCCGCCGGCGAGCCGGGAGGCGCTCGGCGAGACCGCGTAGTCCAGCTGCTCGGCGGCGGCGAGCACCCGGCGGCGCGTCGCGGCCGAGACCGTCGGCAGCCCGCGCAGCGCCCGGGAGACGGTGGCGGTCGACACCCCGGCGAGCCGGGCGACGTCATCAATCCTGGTCACGGTCTTCCCCCGCTCCGCGTCGGTTCCGCCGCCGCCCGGGGGTGCCGGGCGGCGGCGGTACGACGGTCAGCCCTTGACGCTGCCGGCGAGCAGGCCTCGCACGAAGTAGCGCTGCAGGGAGAGGAACACGATCAACGGCACGACGATCGAGACGAACGCGCCGGCGGTGAGCCGCTGCCACTCGTTGCCGCGTGTGCCGGCCATCTCGGCCAGCCGGACGGTCAGCGGGGCGGTCTCGTTGCCGCCCCCGGCGAAGATCAGCGCGACCAGCAGGTCGTTCCAGACCCAGAGGAACTGGAAGATGCCGAAGGCCGCCAGGGCCGGGGTGATCAGCGGCAGGACGATGGTGCGGAAGATCTTGGGGTGGGTGGCCCCGTCGACCCGGGCTGCCTCCATCAGGTCCTTGGGCAGCTGCGAGATGAAGTTGTGCAGCAGGAACACCGCGAAGGGCAGCGCGAAGCAGGTGTGCGCGAACCACACCTGGGCGAACTTCTGCTCGTCGACCAGGTCCCAGGCCGGCATCAGGGTGACGCCGGCGACCGTGACGCCGGTGGAGAAGAACTTGAGCAGCGGCACGAGGGCCATCTGGAGCGGCACGATCTGCATCGCGAAGATCGCGATGTAGAGCCAGTCCCGTCCCCGGAAGTTGATCCAGGCCAGCGCGTACGCGGCGAGCGACGCGAAGGCCAGCGGGAAGAGCACCGACGGGATCGTGATGGCCAGCGAGTTGATGAAGTAGCTGGCCAGCTGACCGGAGGACGACGAGCTCCCGAAAAGCACTTCCTGGTAGTTCTCCAGGGTGAACTGCGGGTCGCTGAAGACCGTCCACCAGCCGGTGGTCTTGAGCTGGTCCTCCGGCCGCAGCGACGAGACCAGCAGGCCGAAGGTGGGGATGGTCCAGAGCACCGCGATGACGATGGAGATCAGCGTCGCGGTACGGGTGTTGAGCCGCTTGCGGACGCGGCCGGCGGCGGTGGTCTTCCCGGTGCTCTGGGTGCCGACTCCGACGGTGGGCGTGGCGGTGGTCATCTCAGCCCTCCCGCTGCTGACGCAGGTTGCGGATCTGGTAGATCACGATCGGGATGACCAGGACGAAGAGGAAGACCGCCAGGGCGGAACCCTGCCCGTTCTGGCCGTACCGGAACGCCTGGTTGTACATCTCGTTGGCGATCACGCTGGTGTCGTAGTTGCCGTTGGTCGCGGTACGGACGATGTCGAACACCTTGAGCGTGGCGATCGACAGCGTCACCACCACCACGATCAGCGCGGGGCGGATGCTCGGCATGGTGATCCGCCAGAACATCTGCCACGGGGTGACCCCGTCCAGGCGGGCGGCCTCGACGATGTCGGCGGGGATGGCCTTGATGGCGGCCGAGAGCACCACCATCGCGAAACCGGCCTGGATCCACACCATGATCACGATGAGCAGGAACGTGTTCAGCGGCGACTCGAGCAGCCACTGCTTCGGCTCGCCGCCCAGGCTGACCACGATCTGGTTGAGCAGGCCGATCTGTTCCTGCTCGTCGCCGCGGTACGCGTAGACGAACTTCCAGATGATGCTGGCGCCGACGAACGAGATCGCCATCGGCAGGAAGATCAGGGACTTGGCCACCGCCTCGAACCGGGCCCTGTCCACCATCACCGCGTAGAGCAGGCCGAACGAGGTGGCCACCAGCGGGACCAGCAGCACCCAGATCAGGGTGTTGATCAGCACTCGGACGATCGAGTCCTCGGAGAACAGCCAGCCGTAGTTGCTCAGCCCCACCCAGTTGTTGCTGCCGGCATCCATGAAGGAGAGCAGCGTGGTGCGGATGGCCGGCACGACCAGCCCGATCATGAGCAGCAGCAGCGTCGGCAGCAGGAAGAAGAACGCGAACATGCCCTCGCGCGGCTTCCGGCGCCCGGGGAGCGGCGCGCCGCTGGCCGAGGCGGCGACCAGCTGGGCCTCCCGGCGGCGGGCGAACCAGGCCGGCACCACGTCGAGGAGCAGGAGCAGGCCGCCCACCACGCCGACGAACGCGAGCAGCCCGTACATCAGCATGAAGAGCTTCGGCTGTTCCGCCGCGAAGTCGAAGTCCATCAACCCTCCCTCAGGGGTCCGCTCGGTCGGTGGTCCGGCCCACGGCGTGGGCCGGACCACCGACGGAGAATCACTTCGGCCAGCTGCTCTCGATGCCCTTGAGCACCGTCGCGGTGTCCTTGCCGTTGAGCCAGTCGACCATGCCCTTCCAGAACGTCCCGGCGCCGACGCCGGCCGGCATCAGGTCGGATCCGTCGAAGCGGAAGACGGCGCTCTTGTCCTGCAGGATCTGGACGGAGAGCTTGTCGATCGGGCTGGCCACGTTGGCGATGTCCAGCTTGTTGTTCGCCGTGAGCCAGTTGCCCAGCTTCGCGCGGCTGTTGACGTATTCACCGGAGGCGAGGTAGGTCTGCACGGCCTGCACCTCGGGGCGGTCGGCGAAGCCGACGACGAACTCGCCCGCGCCCAGCACCGGCTTGCCCTTGGCGGGGTCGATGGCCGGGAAGTAGAAGGCGAACGCGTCGCCGTCCTCGGCCACCTTGGTGCCCTCGGGGAACTGGTTGGCGTAGAAGGACGCCTGGCGGTGCATGGCGCACTTGCCGGTGGTGACCGGAACGCCCGCCTCCTGGAACGAGGTGGTGGTGATGCTCTTGACGCCGCCGAAGCCGCCGTTCATGTACTTCTCGTTCTTGAGGATGCTGCCGGCCCGGTCGACCGCCTCGGCGACCCGCGGGTCGTTGAACGGGATGGCGTGGGTCGTCCACTGGTCGTAGACCTCGGGGCCGCCCGTGCGCAGCAGGACGTCCTCGATCCAGTCGGTCGCCGGCCAGCCGGTGGCGTCACCGGACTCCACGCCCGCGCACCACGGCTTCATGCCGCTGGCGGCGATCTTGTCGCTCAGGGAGACGAGCTGCTCCCAGGAGGTCGGAACCTCCCAGCCCTTCTCCTTGAACGTCTTCGGCGAGTACCAGACGAAGGACTTGACGTTCGCGCCGAGCGGCACGCCGTAGAGCGTCCCGTTCACGGTGCCGTACTTCAGCCAGTCGGCCGGCATGTTCTGCTCGGCCAGGGCCTTGGTGTCGGCCCCGAGGGACTTCAGCTTGCCGGCGTCGGCGAACCGCTTCACCAGGCCCGGCTGGGGCACGAAGGCGATGTCGGGGGCGTTGCCGCCGTCGACCCGGACCGGCAGCTGCGCCTCGAACTCGCCGCTGCCCTCGTAGTCGATCTTGATTCCGGTGCAGTCTACGAACTGCTTCCAGGACTGCTCCAGCAGGTCGGCCTCCGCGTCCCGGATCGAGGCGTAGATCGAGACCTTCTTGCCGTCGTTGCCCTGGTACTTCTCGTATGCGGCGCACTCGGCGGAGCCCGCCTTGCTGCTCTTCTTGTCGTTGCCGGTGCCGCAGGCGGTGGCACCCAGCGCCAGGCCGAGTACGCCGGCGATCGCGAGAGCCTGGCGTGATCTGGCAAACGCCATGCCGTTCTCCTTCCTTGCCGGCGCGTAACGGGTGGGGGCCCGGCGCCGGTCCGATGGTCGTCTCCACATGTAAGCGCTTGCATCAGTTCCGGTCCAGCCCTGGCCGGACACGGCCCGGTAACAATCCAGAAACCCGCTCACCGGCCGTGGGCGCGCTCCCGCGTAGTAGCCGTGACGTGCACGCGGAGCCACTTCCCATCGATGGAGGTTTCTGCCACGCTGAGCGCAGGGCATTGAAGAATCTCGACATCGGAGGTGCTGGATGCGTAGACGGTGGTGGAGTCTGGCCGCGGCCACGCTGCTCGCCGCGGTGACCCTGGTGGCCCCGGCGAGCCCCGCGCTGGCGGCGCCGACCTTCAAGGTGCCGTTCCCCTGCGGGCAGTCCTGGTCCGGGCAGACCCGGTCCGACCACAGCCCGGCGTACGCGCTCGACCTCAACCGCACCGACGACCTCGGCGAC
This sequence comes from Micromonospora sp. URMC 105, assembly GCF_051386295.1. Taxonomy (NCBI): domain Bacteria; kingdom Bacillati; phylum Actinomycetota; class Actinomycetes; order Micromonosporales; family Micromonosporaceae; genus Micromonospora; species Micromonospora sp. URMC 105. Next base: position 29,253 of record NZ_JBPQTL010000004.1, read on the forward strand.
CCGGTGGTCGCCAGTGCCCCCGGCACGGTCGACCGGGTCACCGACCTCGGTGGCACCAGTTACGGCAAGTACGTCCGGATCGACCACGGCGGCGGTTACACCACCTACTACGCGCACCTCAACGGCTTCAACGTCTCGGTCGGCCAGAGCGTCGGCTACGGCAAGGTGATCGGCTGGGTGGGCAGCACCGGCGGCTCGACCGGCCCGCACCTGCACTACGAGCAGCGGCTCAACGGCAACGACATCCAGGTCCGGTTCAACGGCACGCTGGCGCTGTACTGGGGCACCAGGAGCTACACCAGCGACAACGCCTGCTCCGGCGGCACCGCGTCGGGCACGGTGAACACCGCCGGCGCGGACCTGACCGTGCGCTCCGGCCCGGGCACCGGCTACAGCGCGGTCGGCTCGGTCGCCGACGGCGCCCAGGTCACCATCTACTGCCAGACCACCGGCACCACGGTCACCGGCACGTACGGCACCAGCTCGATCTGGGACCGGATCGGCTCCGGCCGGTTCATCTCCGACGCGTACGTCTACACCGGCCACGACGGCTGGATCCCGAACGTGCCCCGCTGCTGAGGCGCGGACGCGTCGCGGGGCCCCGGCCGCGCCGGACCCCGCGGCGCCGGGTCAGCTGTTGAGCTGCCAGATGGAGAAGTTGAGCGCGGCGGCGAAGGTGACCCAGGCCCAGTAGGGCAGCAGCAGCGCCGCCGCCGGCCGGGAGACCCGCCGGAACAGCACGACGGTCACCCCGATGGCCGCCCACATCAGCACGATCTCGGCGAAGGCCAGGCCGTACCGCCCGGCGCCGAAGAAGAGCGGCGTCCAGATCGCGTTCAGCACGAGCTGCGCGCTCCACGCCCAGAGCGCCGGACCGAAGCCGACCCGGCGCCAGACCAGCCAGGCGGCGATCGCGATCAGCGCGTAGAGCAGCGTCCAGACCGGGCCGAAGAGCCACGAGGGCGGGGCCCAGTCCGGCTGCCGGAGACCGGCGTACTCCTCGGCGGTGCCGCGTACCCCCAGCCCGCCGATCGCGGCGGCGACCGTCACGGCCGCGCCGAAGCCGAGCAGTGCCCACCAGGTTCGCGCGCCGTGGGTCCGCGGGGTGCTCTGCGTTATCTCCATGGTCGAGATGTTTCCGTCCGCTCGCCGCCACAAACCCGACGCCGCGACCACGTCCGGCAGACCCGGCACGCACGGCGCCGGGGTCGTCGCTTCCGGATCTCCAGGTCTGGGAGGACGGAGATTTCCGGCGGCGACGACCCCGGCGGGTCCGGTGACGCGAACCAGCGTCAATTGAAGATGCTGACACCACCCGGGCCGACCAGCAGGCCCACCACGATGAGGACGACGCCCCACAGGATCTGCCGGCGGAACAGCGCGAGGATGCCGGCGACCACGAGTACGACTGCGAGAATCCAGAGAATCAGCTCCATGGCGGCTGAATACCCGGCTCGCCGATCCGGGAAACCTGGGAGATCATTCGACGTGGTCGCCCAGGTGGAAGATGCTGTAGGCCTGCTTGATCACCGGGTGCGCGACGTTGCGGACGCGGACCCCGCCCGGGGTGGTGCCCCGCTCGGTGCCCGCGTGGGCGTGCCCGTGCAGGGCCAGCGCGGTCGGCGCCGAGTCGATCGCCTGACCCAGCTGGTACGACCCCAGGAACGGATAGATCTCCAGCGGCTCACCGGCGAGCGTGTCCGGTACGGGGGAGTAGTGGGTGAGCGCGACCAGCAGGTCGCAGTCCAGCCCGCGCAGCGCCTTGCCCAGCGCCTCCGCGCTCTCGTTGGTGGTCCGGACGAAGGCCTTCATCTCCGGTTCGCCGAAGTCGCTGGCGCACCGGCCGGCGAAGCCGCCGCCGAAGCCCTTGACCCCGGCCACGCCGAGCCGGCCGCCGGCGCACTCCACCACCGTGCTCGTCCCCTCCAGCACGGTGATCCCGGCATCCTCCAGCACCTTGACCACCTGCGGCACCTCGTCGCACTGATGGTCGTGGTTCCCGAGCACGGTGATCACCGGCACCCCGAGCCCGCCGAACTCGCGGGCCACGCAGCGCGCCTCGGACTCGGTGCCGTGCCGGGTCAGGTCGCCGGCGAGCAGCAGCGCGTCGGCGCAGTCGGGCAGTTCCTCCAGAGCCGGCCGGAACCGGCCGACCACGTCCTCGTCCACGTGCACGTCGCCGACGGCGGCGATCCGGATCATCGTCGGGCCCCCCTCACGGCAGCTCCTCGACCTGCGTCGGTGCCTGCGTCCGGATCACGCCGATGTCGCTGGTGATCGGCACGTCCGGGAAGCGTTCGGACACCCGGCGCAGGATCTCCTCCCGCCGGTGCGGGCTCTCGACCTCGCCGTAGAGGACCAGGCCGCGTTCCCGGCGCAGCACGGTGATGCCCTGTTCGGCGACGTCCGGGTCCTCGGCGAGCATCCGGTGGATCTCCGCCTCGACGTACTCGTCCGGCGGGCCGGCGCCATGCTCGGTCACGGTGTCTCCTCTCCCTCGGGGGTGCGGGCGTACGGCACGGGCGTGCCGGAGTACGGGACCACGTCGAGCCGGTCCAGCAGCACCAGGAACGCCTCCGCGTAGGGCGAGTGCCGCGTCTCCTTCCGTACCCGTTCCCAGTCGATCTGTTCCCGCAGCGAACGAGCCAGCGGCAGGCCGCGGGCGAAGTCGCAGTAGTGCTGCGAGAAGCTCAGCAGCTTGTGCACCATCAGCCGGGTCGCGGAGAGCACCGGCATGTGGATGGCGTCCACCGGGCGCACCACCGTGTCGGCGAAGGTCTCCTCGGTCACCGGCGTCTCCACCGGCCGGTGGATCAGGTCCACCATCCGACCCTCGTCGTAGACCTTCACCAGCCAGTCCTCCGGGGGGCGCTCGGCGGTGAAGCCCTCGGCGACCAGCGCCTCCAGGGACCGCTCGACGTCCTCCTCGCGGAGCAGGAAGTCGACGTCGTGCTCGCTGGAGTGGCCGCCGTGCGCGTAGACGGCGAAGCTGCCGCCGAGGGCGAAGGGGATGTCGTTCTGCTTGAGCACGGCGGCGACCCGCTTGCAGGTGTACAACAGGCTCTCGTCCCCGCGCTCGGCCATGTGGTTCTCCCGTCGTCGTGAAGGTGGACAGGCGGTCGGAAATGACGTTGCGTACCCGGCCTGCCCGCCACCCACACCTCGCCGCGCCCGGACACGGGGCACCGGACCCGGAAACGGGCAAACCGCCGAGCGGGAGCGCGGGTCGGATAACCTGTGCAAGGTGGCCAGATCACTGCGGGCGACCGGCGGCACGGCCCGACTACGCCGGGTCGCCCTGATCGGCATCGACGGCTCGGGCAAGACCACCCAGGCGTACCGGCTCGCCGCCGCGCTCACCGCGGCCGGCCGGCCCGCCACCTACCACCGCAACGCCGGCGGCCGGCGCTGGCTCGGTCGGCTCGCCAACCGGCTCGGCCGCCCCGACGCCCAGCGCCTGATCGGGCGCAACGGGGTGCTCGCGGTCGAGTCGGTGCTGCGCTGGCTGGCCATCGCCGCCGCGCTGGTGAGTTGCCTGGTGACCGGCCGCACGGCCGTCATGGACCGCTACTCCGCCTGCCAGTACGCCAGCATCCGGGCGCACGGCGGGCAGCGCTGGGAGCGGCTGGCCCGGATCGGCTACCGGGTGTTCCCGCCCCCGCAGGTGACCTTCCTGCTCACCGTCGACCCGGCGGAGGCGTACCGGCGGATCGAGCGGCGCGGCGACGACCACGAGACGATGGGCTGGCTGACCGCCGCCGACACCGCGTACCGGACCCTGCCCGACTACCCGAGCTTCGTGCTGGTCGACGCCGGTGGCACGCCGGACGACGTGGCGCGGCGCATCCGCGCCCACCTGGCGGCCTGGCTGCCGCCGGAGGCCGAACCGCCGGCTCTCGACCCGCCGGCTCCGGACCCGCTTCCCGACCCGCCGGCCGCCGCGCTGCTCCGGGAACGGCTGGCCGTTCAGGCCCGCCCGTAGACGGGGACGGCCGCCCCGCTGGTCGGCGCGGACTCGTCCGAGGCGAGGAAGCGGACCACCGGGGCGATCTCGGCCGGGGTCACCCAGCGGCGGTGGTCGGCGCCCGGCTGGGCGGTCCGGTTCGCCGGAGTGTCGATCACGCTGGGCAGCACGGTGTTGCAGCGGACGCCGGAAGCCCGGTACTCCACCGCCACCGCGTTGGCGAAGGCCAGCACGGCCGCCTTGGCGGTGGCGTAGCCGGCGGCCCCGGGGAACGGCGCGAGCGCCGCCCGGGCCGAGACGCAGACCACCGCGCCGCCGCCGGCCGCGATCAGGTGCGGCAGCGCCGCCTGGGTGACCAGGTAGGTGGGGCGCAGGTTGATCGCGAGCATCCGCTCGAACTCCTCGACCGGGGTCTCGTGCACCCGGCCCCCGCTGGCGTACCCGCCGACCAGGTTGACCACCGCGCGCAGCGGCGCGGCCGGGTCGTCGGCGGCGACCCGGACGGCCCGGTCGACCCCCGCCGGGTCCATCAGGTCCGCGGTCACCCGGACCGGACCGGCCGCGGCCGGCTCCGCCGGGGTGTCGCTCTCCCGCCGGGGTACGACCACCCGCCAGCCCGCCTGGACGAAGGCGGCGGTGACCGCCCCGCCGAGTCCGCCCGTCCCACCGGTGACCAGCACGCTGCGATCCGCCATGCGGGACACCGTAGCGTGGTGGTGGGCGGACGCGTCGTACGCCGGAAGGGGGAACGCTGCCGCATCCGGGCCTGCGCGGGGGATACTTGTGTCGGATACGTGCGGTGATGGTTGACGGGCCGCAGCTCATGAAAGTAAGTTTCATCCGTGGCGAAGAGTCCGAAGATTTCTGTGAGTCACGAGCAGGGTGGGCTGATCGTCCACATCAGCGGCCTGCTCCCCTCGCTGTCGCCCGCCGAGCAGCGGGTGGCCCGGCTGGTGGTCGCGAACCCGGCCGACGCCGCGCGGCGGACCATCACCGACCTCGCCACCGCCGCCGAGACCTCCGAGGCCACCGTGATCCGGTTCTGCCGGTCGGTGGGCATGGACGGTTACCCGCAGTTGCGGATCCGGCTCGCCGCCGAGGCCGCCCGCCGGGTCGAACCGCCGGACGCCCGGGTCGTCGGTGGTGACATCCCGCCCGGCGCGGACCTGGCCCAGATCATCGCCACCATCGCGTTCAACGACGCCCGGGCCGTGGAGGAGACCGCCGAGCAGCTCGACCCGGCGATCTGCGAGCGGGTGGTGGACACCATCGCCGCCGCCGGCCGCATCGACGTCTACGGCGCCGGAGCCAGCGGCTTCGTCGCCTCGGACTTCCAGCAGAAGCTGCACCGCATCGGTCGCACCGCCTTCTACTTCCCGGACGTGCACACCGCGCTGACCTCCGCAGCGCTGCTCGGCAAGGGGGACGTCGCCGTCGGCATCTCGCACACCGGCACCACCTCGGACGTGATCGAGGTGCTGGAGCAGGCCCGGGCGCGGGGCGCGTCGACCGTCGCGCTGACGAACTTCCCCCGCTCGCCGCTCACCGAGGTCGCCGACTTCGTGCTCACCACCGCCGCCCGCGAGACCACCTACCGCTCCGGCGCGATGGCCAGCCGGCTGGCCCAGCTGACCGTCGTCGACGTGCTCTTCGTCGGGGTGGCCGCGCGCAACCGGGCGCGGGCGCGCAAGGCCCTGGAGGCGACCGCCGAGGCGGTCCAGTCGCACCGGGTCGGCCCGGGGCGGAGGCGCGGGTGACCGCCGGCCGGGTGGAGCCGGACGAGGCAGCGGTGGTGGCCCGACCCGTGGTGCGGGTGGGCGCCCCGACCGAGCGCCGCAACCCGGACAGCGCCGACCTCGACCTGATGTCGACCCGGGACGTGCTCACCGTCATCAACGACGCCGATCGCCGGGTGCCGGCCGCCGTCGCGGCCGTCCTCGACGAGATCGCCGCGACCGTCGACCTGGCCGTGGCGGCCCTGCGCGGCGGGCACCGGGTGCACTACTTCGGCGCGGGCACGTCCGGCCGGCTCGGGGTGCTCGACGCCGCCGAGCTGGCCCCCACCTTCAACTCCCCGCGCCACTGGTTCTGCTCCCACCTGGCCGGCGGCCCGGACGCGATGTGGCGCGCCGTCGAGGACGCCGAGGACGACGAGCGGGCCGGTGCCGCCGAGGCGGCCGAGTGCGTACGGCCGGGGGACCTGGTCGTCGGCCTGGCGGCCAGCGGGCGCACCCCGTACGTCCTCGGGGCGCTCGCCGCAGCCCGGGCGCAGGGTGCCGCGACGGTGCTGCTCTGCGCGAACCCGGACGCCCCGGCCGCCTCCTCCGTCGACGTGTTCATCGGGGTGGACACCGGACCGGAGGTGGTCACCGGCTCGACCCGGATGAAGGCGGGCACCGCGCAGAAGCTGGTGCTGAACACCTTCTCCACGGCCGTGATGGTGCGCCTCGGCCGGGTCTACTCGAACCTCATGATCGACATGGTGGCCACCAACGCGAAGCTGCGCGGCCGGATGATCTCGATCCTGATGGAGGCCACCGGCTGCTCCGAGGAGATCTGCCGGCGCGCCCTGCACGAGGCCGACGGCGACCTGAAGACCGCCCTCGTCTCCCTGGTCTCCGGGGCCGAGGTGCCCGCCGCTCGGGCGGCCCTGGCCCGGGCCGCGCATCAGGTGCGCGGCGCGCTCGCCCTGCTCGCCTCCTGAGCCGTACCACCCCCGGGGCGCTCCCCGGACGGGGTGAGACGCGGAACACGTCGCGGACGGGACGTCCCACGCGCCCCTGATTGTTGTCCAGGGGGCGGGGTAATCAATGTCCCGTGGATGAACCGACCGGCGTGCCGGCGCGTATCTGGCAGTGACCAGGATCGCAGCCGGGCGGTGACGAGGGTCGCTGTGCCGTCGGCGTCGCAATGGTGCGATTGCCGGGGGCGGAGGTCGATTTCTCCTGATCCGCCAGCCTGTTCGTGGTGCGGGGTCGGTGAGCCCCGAACGGGGTGCTGACAGCAAACGTGGACTTGGCTTTCAGCTGATACTCAGGCATTCGTGACACTTTCGACTCACGACATGGAATCCCCGACACGTCTCATCTGTTGTGTAGGTGTCAGCACCGACGGGCACAGCGGAGGTTACGGGGGAGAAGCGATGGACGTGGGGATGGCAAGGAACCGGGCAACCGGCGCGAGCGAGGGGACCGTGGGCAACGTGGACAAGAACATCGGCATGCGCACCGACGAGGTCGCCGAGGAGCGTGACCTGGTCGGCGTCTACCTTCACGAGATCTCCCGGACGCCGCTGCTGGACGCCGCCAAGGAGGTCGACCTCTCCAAGGCCATCGAGGCCGGCCTGTACGCCGAGCACCTGCTCGGCGAGGACCGGGTGCCCGAGGGCGTCGACCGGGAGGACCTGGAGCGCCTGGTCGTCGAGGGCGAGCGCGCCAAGGATCTCTTCATCCGGGCCAACCTGCGGCTGGTCGTCTCCATCGCCCGGCGCTACGTCCGGTCCGGGATGCCCATGCTGGACCTGATCCAGGAGGGCAACACCGGCCTGGTCCGCGCGGTGGAGAAGTTCGACTACGAGCGCGGCTACAAGTTCTCCACCTACGCGACGTGGTGGATCCGCCAGGCCATCAGCCGGGCGATCGCCCAGCAGGAGCGCACCGTGCGACTGCCGGTGCACCTGGTGGAGGACGTCAACCGGATGCGCAACGTGGCCCGGCAGCTCACCCGTGAGCTGGGCAGCGACCCGGAGCCGGAGCAGATCGCGGCGGCCCTCGGCGTCACCGTCGAGCGGGTCAACGAGCTGGTCCGCTGGTCGCAGGACACGGTGTCGCTGGACACCCCGGTCGGCGACGACGGCGACACCAACCTCGGTGACCTGGTCGCCGACAGCGACGCCCCGTCGCCGGAGGAGATCGTCCTCACCGGCCTGGAGCGGCAGCGGATCGAGGGTCTGCTCAACCACCTCGACGACCGGTCGGCCGGCATCATGCGGGCCCGGTACGGCCTCGAGGACGGTCGGGAGCACTCGCTCACCGAGGTCGCGTCGCGCTTCTCGCTCTCCCGGGAGCGGATCCGCCAGCTGGAGATCCAGGCCCTCGGCCGGCTCCGTGAGCTGGCCCGCGCCGAGGGGCTGCAGGCGGCCTGAGCTGGTAGTAATGACAACGAACGGCCGGCGTCCGATAGGGGGACGCCGGCCGTTCGCCGTTTCCGGGCCGGGTCAGCGGACCCGGCCGTAACCCTGGATCGACATGATGTCCATGTCGCGCTTGAGCACGTTGCGCCCGGCGCTGGGCGCGTCGATGATCTGGCCGCCTCCGACGTACAGGGCCACGTGGCCCAGCCCGCTGTAGAAGACCAGGTCGCCCGGGCGCAGGTCGCCGCGGCCGATGTGGGTCACCACGCCCCACTGCATCCGGGTGTTGTGCGGCAGGGACCTGCCCGCCGCCCGCCAGGCGGCCGAGGTCAGGCCGGAACAGTCGTAGCCGCCCGGGCCGTCCGCGCCCCAGGCGTACGGCTTGCCGATCGCCCCGTACGCGTAGCGCACCGCGGGCCCGGCGCTGCCGGAGACGGCGGGCGCGTCCGGGGCCGAGCGGGCGGCGGGTCGGGGCGCCGGTTCCTCGGTCGCCCGGCCGTACGCCGCCCGGCGCAGCTCGTAGAGCCGGGCCAGATCGCCCTCGATCTTCTTCCGGGTCTTCGCGATGCCGCGCGCCTGTGCGGCCTCCCGGGCCAGCGTCGTCTCCAGCCGGGCCTTCTCGTCGAGCAGCTTGCGCTGGCTGGTGGTGAACCCGGCGATGCGGTCCTGACGTTCCCGGGTGAGCCGGTCGATCGTGCTGAGCCGGTCCATCAGGGCGGCGGACCCACCCGGTTCGAGCAGCGCCTCGGCGGTCCGCAGGCCGCCGGTCTTGTACGCCGTGGCGGCCATCGCGCCGACGTCCGCCCGGCTCCGCGCGGCCTGCTCCTCCAGCGGACCGATCCTCGCCTGCAGTTCCGCCGCGGTCTTCTTGTTGGCCTTGATCTCCTCGTTGAGCTTGTTGTAGGACTCGACGACCCGTTCCAGCTCGGTCGAGGACTTCTCGATCCGTGCGGTCAGCTCGGCCACCGACGGCTCGGCCCGAGCCGCCGCCGACGGGGCGATCAGCGCGGCCGTGAGGCCGGCGACCGTGAGCGTTCGCACCAGCATCCGTAAGGACGACAAGAGCGGAAGGCTCCTCTCCACGGGCCCTCGGGGGATGCTGACGCCCCCGACGGCACCGGCGGCGGGGCCATCCGGACGGATGGCGGTCGACCGCGCCGGCCCGCCCAACCTAACCCGGGACGGAAGTCACGCGCAGGGGAAGCCGGGGCGAAAGTTGGCAAAGGGGCAGGAAAGGCGGCTGCGCAGCGTGACCTTCGGTGACACCGCTGAGGCGTGGCGCGCGGCGTGTCGTGCGTGCTTCGCGGCGCTTGGGTGGCGTATGACCGGATTCGTCGTTCTCGGCGGATGTCGCAGGTTGCGCCCGCGATACGTCCGATAAAACCGACATGGATGGCAGATCACGGCATGCCCGGCTCATGTCGCCGGTGCTGAGGCGGAAATCCGACCGACAGGGCTGGCGGGGTGGCAACACAATGGGACCCGGAGCCGGGAATCCCGCCGTGAACAGGCACGGCACGGTGGGAGCGCCGGCACCGCCGGCCCCTGGGAGGACGCCGTGCAGCAGGCAGACCGATCCGCCACCCGCCCGCCGCGCTCGTCGCGCGGGACGAACCTGCTCTATGCGCGCCCGGGGATCGTGGTGACCACCGAACGGTTCACCGTCGGCCGGAACACCTTCGCCGTCGCCGACCTCACCCACCTGCGCGTCGGGCGGGGCCCGCACGACCGGCTGGCCGTGCGGGCGATGGCGGTGACCGCCGCCCTGATCACCGCCGTCGGCGTGCTGCTCGGCTTCACCGGCGGGCTGCAACGGCTCACCGCCGGGGCGTACCTGACCCTCGGGGTGGTCTTCCTGCTGCCGGTGCTGCTGGTCCTGGCCGGCGACCGCTGGCGGCCGCCGGCGTACGAGTTGTGGGGGCACTGCGGCGGCGTCGAGGTGCTGCTCTTCAGCAGCGACGACGAGCAGCAGTTCGGCCAGGTCAGCCGGGCGCTGCGGCGGGCCCGGGAGCTGCACCGCTATCCCGACGCCGAGGACCCGGCCGCCGCGGCCGGCTACTGGCGACCGGAGCGCACGGCGGGCTAGCGCGCGGCGACCGGCTCGGGCGCCCGGGTCTGCCGGGCCGCGAGCTCCCGGGTGACCTTGCGCTCGGCGACGAACGACACGAACGGCACCGTGCCGGCGAGCATCACCAGCAGCATCCGCTTCAGCGGCCAGTTCACCCGGCGGCCCAGGTCGAAGGTGGCAGCCAGGTAGAGCATGTAGAGCCAGCCGTGCGCGGTGCCGACGACCGCCACCACGATCGGCTCGTCGAACGCGTACTTCAGCGGCATGCCGATCAGCACCAGCACGACCAGCGCCACGCCCACGATCCAGGCGATCACGCGGTACCGGGTAAGGGCTCCGCCCACCGTCGTCCGTCCTTCCGCACCGGCCTCAGCCGGGATAGTCGCCGGGCCTCGCGCCCGGATTGGCGTTCAACCATGTGAGGTAGCGGTTGTACTCGGTCAGGTCGGCGTCGTCCGTGGTGTCGGCCGCGACCGGCACCCGGGTCACCCGCACCGGGCGGCGTACCCCCCGGACGGCCGGGTCCGGCGTGCCGCCCGCGCCGGTGGCCGCCTCCGGTGCGGTGGCGGCCGGGCCACGCAGCGTATGGCGGACCTCACGCCACCACACGAAGACCACGAACCCGGCGAAGATCGGCCACTCCACCGCGTACGCCCAGCTGAGCGTGTTTCCCGAGGCCGCCCGGCTGATCTGCCACCAGCCCAGCGCCAGGAACCCGACGACCAGCACGACCATGGCCACGTGGCGGGCGATCCACGCCGGTGTCCAGAGCCGTTTCATGGCGTCGAGCGTACCGGGACACCCCGGCGTCTCCGACGCGGTGTCGTAGGAGGGTTTGGCGGCATCTCCGCTGGGCATCCGTCTAGACGCCAGCCCGAACGAGCCCGAGGGGACGACATGACCGAATCAGTACGTCAGTCCGGTGACGTCAGCCCGGAGCAGCGGATGACGGAGTGGGACGGCGACCACGTCCGCGACACGTCGGACTCCGGCGGGCAGGTCGACGGTGAGCTCGGCATCGACCCGGCGGAGCTGAGCGACGAGGACCTGATCCGGGAGCTGCAGAGCCTGCACCGTACCCGGCTGGACACCCTGCGCCACGCGGCCGACTCCGCGCTCGCCCACCACCTGCGCCGCACCGCCGAGCTGGAGACGGAATACCTGGCCCGGCACCCCGGCCGCGAGGTCGACCCGCACCGGCTGCGGGACGCCTGATGGGCACGCGCGCCGAGATCGGCATGTCCGCGCCGCCCGAGGTGGTCTTCGGCACCGCGACCGACCCGGACCGGGTCTCGGCGTGGCTGCCGGAGCCGCTGCGGGCCGACGGCGGCGAGCGCCCCCAGGAGGCCAGCGCCGAGGAGCTGCGGGCCCGGTGGAGCACCGACTCCGCCCCCGGCTGGTCGGCGGAGCTGCAGGTGGAGCCGGGCGACGCCGGGGGGTCCCGGGTCCGGCTCGACCTGACCGGCGGGGACGACGGCTTGGCCGACGAGGCCCTGGCCAACCTCGCCGGCGAGGTGGCCGACAACCTGACCGCCGGTTGAGCGGACCGTGACGAGAAATGAGGAGACGCCGGTGACCCAGGGTGGTCTGAAGCAGAGGGTGGCGCGGCTGCGCCAGGCGTACGCGCCGCACGAGTATCGGCCGCTGGGCAGTTACCTGGCGGCCATGGGCACGTACGCCACGGTCACCGCGTCCCTGGCCGGCCTGGTCCGGGCGACCGGGCGCCCGGTGCCGGAGCGTCCCGCCCCGGCCGACGTGGTGCTGCTCTCCATCGCCACGCACAAGCTCAGCCGGCTGCTCTCCAAGGACGCGATCACCAGCCCGCTGCGGGCCCCGTTCACCCGCTACGACCACCCGATCGGCAGCGGCGAGGTGATGGAGGAGGTCCGCGACCAGGGCAGCTCGACGCGGCACGCCATCGGCGAGCTGTTGAGCTGCCCGTTCTGCCTGGCCGTCTGGGTCGCCACCGGCCTCACCGCCGGGCTGGTGCTGACGCCCCGGCTGACCCGGCTGGTGGCCACCGCGCTGACCGCCGTCGCCGCCTCGGACTTCCTCCAGATGGGGTACGCCGTCGCGCAGCGGGCCGCCGAGGGCGGAGACCACGAGGAGAAGTGACCCGTACGCGCGAAGAGGGGGCCGGCTGCGCCGGCCCCCTCTTCGCGTGGCTCGTCAGGTGGGGGTGGTGCCGTGGTCCTCCCCGGCCCAACCGCGCGACGCCTCCGGCTCCCGCTCGTCGGAGTCCTCGTCGGTGATCACCTCGCGGTCGACGGCAGTGCGGTCGTGTTCGTTGGCGAAGTCCGGCTCCGGGGTGGTGTCCAGTCCTTCCGGGGGTTGGCCGAGCGCCGGCACGGAATCGTCCTCGTGGCCCTCGTGGTGCGTCATGCCGCTGTCCTCTCCTCGTCCTCGTCCACCCCCGTGCGCCGGTCGCTCACCCCGACGACCCGCCCAGCAGGTCGGCCACCTCGTCCGCCGCGTACTCGCCCTGCGGGAGCGCGGCGATCCGGGCGAGCAGGGCCGGCGGCAGCTCCGCGGCGACCGCCCGGCGGTAGATGTTCGCCTGGCTGATCCGCTCCTGGCCGTGGTAGATGTCGTCGAGCAGCTCGTCGAGCTGTCGGGTGTCGACCTCGTCGGTCACCGGTGCGTCATCGGTCACACCGCCCAGCTACCCCCGCCCGAATCGCCCAAACCAGGTCAGGCGGGGGTGGGCAGGGTGGCCCGGCGGGCGCGGACGGCGGTGGCCAGGTGCTCCAGCACCTCGGCGGTGGTGTCCCAGCCGATGCAGGCGTCGGTGACCGACCGGCCGTAGGTCAGCTCCCGGGTCGGGTCCAGGTCCTGGCGGCCGTCGAGCAGGAAGCTCTCCAGCATGATGCCGACGACGCCGCGCTGGCCGGCGGCGAGCTGGGCGGCCACGTCGGCGGCGACCTTCGGCTGGTTGCGGTGGTCCTTGCCGCTGTTGGCGTGGCTGGCGTCGACCACCACCCGCTCGGGCAGGCCGGCCGCCCGCAGCAGGTCGAGCGCGCCCGCCACCGACTCCGCGTCGTAGTTCGGCCGGTCACCGCCGCCGCGCAGCACCAGGTGCCCGTCGGCGTTGCCCCGGGTGTGCATGATCGCCGGGGTGCCGGAGACGTCGATGCCGGGGAAGACGTGCGGCACGCCGGCCGCCCGGATCGCGTCCACCGCCGTGCCGATGCTGCCGTCGGGGCGGTTCTTCATGCCGATCGGCATGGACAGCCCGGAGGCGAGCTGGCGGTGCACCTGGCTCTCCACCGTCCGGGCGCCGATCGCACCCCAGGCCACCGTGTCGGCGATGTACTGCGGGGTGATCGGGTCGAGGAACTCGCAGCCCACCGGCAGGCCGAGGCGCAGCACGTCGAGCAGGAGCGCCCGCGCGGTGCGCAGGCCACGGTTGACGTCGCCGGAGCCGTCCAGCGCGGGGTCGTTGATCAGGCCCTTCCAGCCCACCGTCGAACGCGGCTTCTCGAAGTAGACCCGCATCACCACCAGCAGGTCGTCGGCGTGCCGTTCCGCGGCCTCGCGCAGCCGGTGGGCGTAGTCGAGCGCGGCGGCCGGGTCGTGCACCGAGCACGGGCCGACCACCACCAGCAGGCGGTCGTCGGCGCGGTCCAGCACCCGGCCCACCGCGCGGCGACCGGCCAGCACGGCGGCGGCGAGCGGAGCGTCCAGCGGCAGGTCGTGCAGGAGCAGGGCGGGGGTGGTCAACGGCACGACGCGGTCGATCCGTTGATCGACGACCGCGGGGGTCTCCGGAGTGGTCACGGTGGGCATCCTTCCGCCGACCGTGCCCGGGGCCGGTGCCCGGGTCGAGCCGGCTGTTCTAACAGCGAAGGGCAGGAGCGGAAGCTCCTGCCCGGCCGGCTCGAAAACTCAGGTGACGTCAGCTCATGGCGAGGTCACCGGCGTCGGAGCCGGCTGCCTAAACCATCGATACGAGCGCGTCACGTCGACCAGCCTACCCGACCGGACGCGAAAGGCTCACCGGGTCGTCCGGAAAGCCTCGTCGGATGTTTACCTTGATCGATGGGATCGGCGGTAACTTCAGCGCACCGCTCGTACCCTTCCGGAGGTAACCGATGGACCGTCGAACCGTCCTGCGCGCCACCGTCGCCGGCGGGGCCGCCGCCTTCGCCGGCAGTCTCTGGTCCGGCGCCGCGCTCGCCGCCCCGGCCCAGCCCGGCGTCGGCCCGTACGGGCCGCTCGGGGCCGCGGACGCCCGCGGCATCCAGCTGCCCGCCGGCTTCACCAGCCGGATCGTCGCCCGGTCCCGGCAGGTGGTGTCCGGCACGTCGTACACCTGGCACGACGCGCCCGACGGCGGCGCCTGCTTCGCCGCCGGCACCGGCTGGATCTACGTCTCCAACTCGGAGATCTCCACCACCGGGGGCGCCTCGGCGATCCGGTTCAACGCCGACGGGACAATCGCCTCGGCGTACCGGATCCTGTCCAACACCAACCGCAACTGCGCCGGTGGGGCGACCCCGTGGGGGACCTGGCTCTCCTGCGAGGAGGTCAGCCGCGGCTACGTCTACGAGACGTACCCGCAGGGCGGCCGGGCGGCGGTGCGCCTGCCGGCGCTGGGCCGCTTCAACCACGAGGCGGCGGCGGCCGACCCGATCCGCCAGGTGATCTACCTGACCGAGGACGAGACGAGCGGCTGCTTCTACCGGTTCCGCCCGACCGTCTGGGGCGACCTCTCGGCCGGCACCCTGGAGGTGCTGGTCGCCGGCACCGCCACCAGCGGCCCGGTGAGCTGGGCGCGGGTGCCCGACCCGGACGGCTATCCGACCGCCACCCGGCAGCAGGTCTCCGGTGCGAAGAAGTTCAACGGCGGCGAGGGCTGCTGGTACGCCGACGGCACCTGCTGGTTCACCACGAAGGGCGACAACCGGGTCTGGGCGTACGACGCGGTCAACCAGCGCATCGACCTGGCGTACGACGACTCGCTGGTGACCGGCGGGGCCGCGCCGCTGACCGGGGTGGACAACATCACCGGCACCCGCTCCGGCGACCTCTACGTCGCCGAGGACGGCGGCAACATGGAAATCAATCTGATCACTCCGGACGCCGTTGTCACGCCTTTCGTCAGGCTTACGGGGCAGTCCTCGTCGGAGATCACCGGCCCGGCCTTCTCCCCGGACGGCAGCCGGCTCTACTTCTCGTCCCAGCGCGGCACCTCCGGGTCCTCCTCCGGCGGGATCACCTACGAGGTGCGCGGCCCGTTCCGCTGAGCCTCCGGCGCGGCCGGTCCGGCGCCGCCCGGCGCCGGCCCGGCCGCGCGCGATCTTGCGGGCGTGTCGGGCGGTCCCGCGGGGTATGAGGTTCGGCATGAGTCACGAGCAGAGCGACCAGGAGCGGGTGGAGTCCCGTGCCCACCTGCTGCCCGAGGAGGCGGCGGTCGGCAGCGACGACCCGCAGGCGCAGGCCGACGCCATCCTCACCGAGTCCGACATCCGGGAGGAGGACCGCAACGCCGCCCCGGACACCGTGCTGGAGCAGCGCACCTCCGATCAGACCGCGACCTCGATCGAACCCCCCGACTGATCGGCCGCCCCCCGGGCCCGGCGGGAACCCCGGTAGGTCTGCTCGCGTAACCAGGCGAGCGGGCCCGCCGCCCGCAGGCCCGCCGGCAGGTTCCGGACCGGGTCGAAGGCCAGCGCGGCGTCCGTCCGGGCGTCCAGCTGCCCGCCGAGGGTGACCTGGCCGATCGGCCGCCACGGCCCGACGGCGGACGCGACCGCGAGCACCAGCCGCGGCGCGTCCGCCCGGGTCGCCGCCGCCACCTCGGCCAGGCTCCGGCCCAGGTCGGGCGAGTCCGGGTCGGCCAGCGCCGCCAGCCACAGCCGCCGCGCCCCGGCCCGGAACGGCATGATCGTGCTGTACGTCCCGGCGAAGCGCCGCCGGGGCAGTGGCACGTTGCGCAGCACCGGAGCGGCCCCGCTGGAGCTGACCAGCAGGTCGAACGCCCGGGCGCCGGCCAGGTGCAGCCGGACAGCCAGCCCCAGCACGTCCGGCCAGCCGTCCGGCGTGGGCACTCCCCGGGAGACCCGCACCGTGGCCGGGTACCGGCCCGGCTCGTCGAGCAGCGCCACGCCGGTCGGCGGTCCGGGCGTACCCCAGATCATCACCTCGGCGGTGAACGAGCGGCCGGCCGGATGCAGCAGGCGGGCCCCGCGCCGGCGGGTCAGGACGGCGGCGGCCCCGGCGACGGCGGCGGCCGCGCCGGCGGCGAGGCGGGGGGAGGGGCTCGGCATGCCCCTGCGGTACCCGCCCGCCGCCCGGTCGATGCCCGCCGCGCCGCGCGGGCTCGCCGACCGACGACGAGTCCACTTTCCGCCCGGGAGATCGGATAGCGTCGGGTCATGCCCGACAGCGGTTACCCCTGGCCCATCGAGACGACCCGACTGGACAACGGCCTGCGCGTGGTGGTGAGCGAGGACCGCACCGCCCCGGCGGTGGCGGTCAACCTCTGGTACGACGTGGGATCCCGGCACGAGCCGGCGGGGCAGACCGGTTTCGCCCACCTCTTCGAGCACCTGATGTTCGAGGGGTCGATCAACGTCGCCAAGACCGAGCACATGCGGCTGGTCCAGGGCGCCGGCGGCTCGCTCAACGCCACCACCAACCCGGACCGGACGAACTACTTCGAGACCGTCCCGGCCGAGCACCTGGAGCTGGCGCTCTGGCTGGAGGCCGACCGGATGGGCGGCCTGGTGCCCGCGCTCACCCAGGAGACGCTGGACAACCAGCGCGACGTGGTGAAGAACGAGCGCCGCCAGCGCTACGAGAACGTGCCGTACGGCGACGCCTGGCTGCGGCTGCTGCCGCTGCTCTACCCGCCCGGCCACCCGTACCACCACGCGACGATCGGCTCGATGGCCGACCTGAACGCCGCCGACCTGGCCACCTTCCAGGCGTTCCACGCCACCTACTACGCGCCGAACAACGCGGTGCTCACCGTCGTCGGCGACGCCTCCGCCGCCGAGGTCTTCGCCCTCGCCGACAAGTACTTCGGGGCGATCCCGCCGCGCGAGGAGATCCCCGCCGCGCCGGACGGCCGGACCGTCGCGGCCACCGGCCGGGCCGCCGTCGAGACGGTCACCGGCGACGTCCCCGCGCCCCGGGTGTACGTCGCGCACCGCACCCACCCCTTCGGCACCCCCGGGTACGACGTGGCCACCGTGCTCGCCGCGGTGCTCGGCAGCGGCCGGGGCAGCCGGCTCTACCAGCGCCTGGCCGACGGTGAGCGGATCGCCCAGCCGGACCTGGTCGGGGCGTACGGGGTGGACCTGGCGCACGCCCCGGCGCCGCTGATCGCCACCGCCACCGCCCGCCCCGGGGTGGGCGCCGAGCGGCTGGCCGCCGGCGTCGCCGAGGTCGTCGACGAGCTGACCACCGTGCCGGTGACCCACGCCGAGCTGGACCGCGCCAAGGCGCTGCTCAGCACCGCCTGGTGGCGGCAGATGTCCACGGTGGACGGCCGGGCGGACACCCTCGGCCGGTACGCCACCCAGTTCGGCGACCCGGCCAAGGCCGCCGAGCGGCTGCCGGCCTGGCTGGCGGTGACCGCCGACCAGATCGCCGAGCTGGCCGCCGAACTGCTCGGCGCCGACGACCGGGTGACCCTGACCTACCTGCCGGAGGAGACCCCATGACGCTGATCGCCGCCCGTCCCGGCGCGGGCACCCCCCGCCCGTACCGGTTCCCCGCCGTGATCCGCCGGGAGGTCGCCGGCGGCCGGGTGGTCGCCGCGCACCTGCCCGGGCAGAACCTCGCCGTCGCGGTGCTGCTGCTCGACGCGGGCGCCGGCCGGGAGCCGGTCGGCAAGGAAGGGCTCGGCGGGGTGCTGGCCAAGGCCCTGGAGGAGGGCACCGCCCAGCGGGACGCCACGACCTTCGCGCTGGCCGTCGAGGGGCTCGGCACCGAGCTGGTGACCGGCCTGGACTGGGACTCCTTCCAGGTCAGCGTGCAGGTGCCGGTGGACCGGCTGAGCGCGGCGGTGGACCTGCTCGCCGAGGCGGTCCGCACGCCCCGGCTCGACCCCGACGACGTGCGCCGGGTCCGCGACGACGAGGCGACCGCGCTGCGGATGGACTGGGCCAACCCCGGCCCGCGCGCCGACGCGGCGCTGCGCGCCGACCTGTTCGGCGCCGACAACCGGTGGGGTCGCCCCATGTACGGCGACCCGGACTCGGTGGCCGGGCTGGACGTCGAGGACGTCACCGTCTTCCACTCCGAGTGGTTCCTCCGGCCCGGCACCCTGATCGTCGCCGGTGACCTGGACCGCTTGGACCTGGACGCGCTCGCCGCGGCGGCGTTCGCCGGCACCGGCGGCGGTCCGGCCGAGCGCGGCGGCCCGATCGAGGTGCCGCTGCACACCGGGCGGCGGATCCTCCTGGTGGACCGGCCCGGCTCGGTGCAGTCCACGCTGCGGCTCGGGCACCCGTCGCCGCACCGCGCCCACCCGGACCACGTGCCGATGACGCTCGCCGGGACGGTGCTCGGCGGGGCGTTCACCTCCCGGCTCAACCACCTCATCCGCGAGGTGCGCGGCTACACCTACGGCATCCGGGGCGACTTCGCCTCGTCGCGCCGCTTCGGCCGGTTCGCGGTCAGCTCCGGGGTGCAGACCGCGGTGACCGCGCCGGCCCTGGTCGAGGCGGTCGGGGAGATCACCCGTACCCAGGTCGGCGGGGTGACCGCCGACGAGCTGGCGGTGGCGAGCTCCTGGCGGGCCGGCCAGCTCTCCGTCGAGTTGCAGAGCCCCCGGGCGATCGCGTCGGCGCTGACCACCCTGGTGGTGCACGACCTGCCGGACGACTACCACGCCCGGCTGCGCGAGTCGCTGCTCGCCGCGGACGTGGCGCAGGTCTCCGCCGCGGCCGCCGCCCACCTGCACCCGGAGTCGCTGACCCTGGTGGTGGAGGGCGACGCGGCGATGATCCGCGACGAACTCCTGGCCACCGGGCTCGGCGAGGTGACCGACGCCACGCTCTGATCGGGCCGGATCCGGTCCGGGCGGTGGGAAAGCATTCCCGCCCGGGCCGGCCGGCTGGGTAGCCTCGCGGGCATGAGGATCGGCATTGTGGGAGCCACCGGCCAGGTCGGTGGCGTGATGCGGCAGGTGCTGGCGGAGCGCGACTTCCCGGCGGAGCAGGTACGGCTCTTCGCCTCGGCCCGGTCGGCCGGGCGCACGCTGCCCTGGCGCGACGGCGAGGTGACGGTCGAGGACGCGGCCACCGCCGACTACTCGGGGCTGGACATCGTGCTCTTCTCGGCGGGCAAGGGCACCGCCAAGGAGCTCGCCCCCCGGGTGGCCGCCGCGGGCGCCGTGGTGATCGACAACTCCTCGGCGTTCCGGATGGACCCCGAGGTGCCGCTGGTGGTCGCCGAGGTCAACCCGGACGCCGCCGCCGTCCGCCCCAAGGGCATCATCGCCAACCCGAACTGCACCACGATGGCCGCGATGCCGGTGTTGCGCCCGTTGCACGCCGAGGCGGAGCTGGTCAGCCTGGTCGTCTCGACGTACCAGGCGGTCTCCGGAGCCGGCCTGGCCGGCGTCGCCGAGCTGGACGAGCAGGTCCGCAAGGTCGCCGAGGACGCCGCCGGGCTCGCCTTCGACGGCGCCGCCGTGCAGTTCCCCGAGCCGCGCTCCTTCGCCCGGCCGATCGCCTTCAACGTGCTTCCGCTCGCCGGTTCGATCGTCGACGACGGCTCCTTCGAGACCGACGAGGAGCAGAAGCTCCGCAACGAGAGCCGCAAGATCCTGGACATCCCGGGGCTGAAGGTCTCCGGTACCTGCGTCCGGGTGCCCGTCTTCACCGGCCACTCGCTCCAGATCAACGCCCGGTTCGCCCGGCCGCTCACCCCGCAGCGGGCCCGTGAGCTGCTCGCCGACGCGCCCGGCGTGGCCCTCTCCGACGTGCCCACCCCGCTGCAGGCCGCCGGCCAGGACCCGACCTACGTGGGCCGGATCCGCGCCGACGAGACCGTCGAGCACGGCCTGGCGTTGTTCTGCGCCAACGACAACCTGCGCAAGGGCGCAGCCCTGAACGCCGTTCAGCTCGCCGAGCTGGTCGCCGCCGAACTCCGCTGAGCGGCCGCTCCACCCCGCCGACCTCTCGGTCCCGTCCCGTCGCGCCGTCGACGGGGCGGGACCCGAGGCGTGTCGGATGGTGGTGCAGCGGCTGGGTGCGGTGGGATGGGGGCCGGATGCGGCTACTCGACGCGGAGGATCTGATGGCGGACGAACGGAACGCGGCGGCCCTGACCGACCTCATCGCCGGCGGCCGGATCGGCGTGCTGGCCACCGTCAAACGGGACGGCCGGCCGCAGCTGTCCAACGTGGTCTACGCCTTCGACCGGGACCGGGAGCTGATCCGGGTCTCGGTCACCGACGGCCGGGCCAAGACCGCCAACCTGCGCCGTGACCCCCGGGCCAGCTTCCACGTCAGCGACGACGACGGCTGGGCGTACGCGGTGGCGGAGGCCCGGGCCGAACTGACGCCGGTGGCGGAGCGACCGGACGACCCCACCGTCGAGGAACTCATCGGGCTCTACCGGGCGGTGCAGGGCGAACACCCCGACTGGGACGACTTCCGCGCCGCCATGGTCGCCGAGCGGCGCCTCGTGCTGCGCCTGCACGTCGAGCGGATCTACGGCATGGCGCCGCCCCGCTGAACACCCCGGCGGTGTGGCGGTGGCCCGGCGGGTATACCCGGCTCCTGCACAGCGCCGGCGACCGCACCGTCGGCGGGAACGGGGGAGCCGATGGGCGCCGAGCGGGGACGAGCGGAACCGGCCCAGGCGCAGGAGGAGGCGGCGCTGCGGTCGGACATCGGCCGGGCCGTCGGGTTCAGCGACGCCGTCTTCGCGATCATCATCACGGTGCTCGTGCTGGAGCTGAGCCCGCCCGAGGTGCAGCCCGGCGGGATGGCTCACGCCCTGGCCGAACAGTGGCCCACCTACCTGGCCTACGTGACGTCGTACCTCTGGGTGGCGGTGGGCTGGCTCAACCACAAGGGGACCTTCCACCGCGTCCGCTGCACCGACCGGGGGCTGCACTGGTGGAACCTGGCCGTGCTCTTCACCACCGCGCTGCTGCCGTTCGCCACCGTCGTCCTCTCCCGGTCGGTGCAGGCCGGCGACCGGGCCGACGAGGTGCTCGCGGTGGTGCTCTACGCCCTGGTGGGCGTCCTGCTCTCCGTCGCCTGGCTCGGGCTCTACCACTACCTCAGCCGGCACCAGGACCTGTTGCAGCAGCACGTCCCGGCGCGGTTCTTCGGCGTCGAACGCGGCCGGGCATTGTTCGGCATCGTCGCGTACGCGGTGGCCGCGCTGGTCGGCGCGCTGGGCAGCGTGCCGGTGGCACTGGGGATCTTCCTGCTCCTGCCGGTGTTCTACGCGCTGTCCAGCAACGGCTTCTACGACCTGCGGCGGCGGATGCGGCGGCCCGGGTGAGGGTGGCGTTACCTGCTGCGGGGCGGCGGGTAGACGGGGCCTGCCGACACCGAGAGGGGAGCACCATGACAACGGTCGGAGAGTTCATGACGACCCGGTTGGTGACGATGGACGGCGACGACACGCTGACCGCGGCGGCGCAGGAGATGCGAGACAGCGCGATCGGCGACGTGGTGGTGACCGCGGGAGACGACGTGGTCGGCATCGTGACGGACCGGGACATCACGGTCCGTGGGGTGGCCGAGAGCATGGATCCGAACACCACCAAGCTCAACGAGATCACCAGCAAGGACGTGGTGACGGTCAGCCAGTACGACGACGCGGTCGCCGCGGCCGACCTGATGCGCACCTACGCCGTACGGCGGCTGCCGGTGATCGACGACGGGAAGCTGGTGGGCCTGGTGTCCATGGGTGACCTGGCCGTCGAGCGGGAGCCGCAGTCGGTGCTGGCGGACATCAGCGCCGACGAGCCCAACAACTGACCCGCCCGCCGCGGGCTGTGCCGCCGGCTCCCGTTCCCGGGGGCCGGCGTCCGGCTCTCCGCCCTCGGGACGGCTCCACCCGTACCGTCACGGCGGACGCCCCGCGGGCCAGTCGTACCGCCTCCGCCTGGCCCGGTCGAGGCCGCTGCGGCCGGACTGCCTGGCGCGCCAGGTGCCCACGATCTCGCCGCCGACCAGCAGCGCGCCCGGGTCGCCGATCTGCGCCCGGCTCACCGCGCCCCGCGCGCGGCCAGCGCCAGCCGAGCCGAACCGTAGGGGGTGTCCTGCACGCCCAGGTCGAGCACCGCCAGGCCGGCCGGGCGCAGCCCGGGCCGGTCGAGCTGCTGCGCCGCGGCCCGGTGGGCGAGCACCCGGCCGCGATCGACCCCTCCCGTCGTCCGAGCCGCGGGCTGCTGCGCCGGTACGACGTCCCGCCCCGGCTCACCCGAACCGGGCGAGGTTGACGGCGCGGGGGAGGGGGACCCGGTCGGCGTACGTCGTAATGCCGTGGATCGACGGGGGGAGTGGACGGTGGACCAGACCACGAGGTTCTTCGAGGATCTCGACCGGCGCGGTTACGAGCCCCTGCTGGAGAAGACCTCGGGAACGTTGCGCTTCGACCTGCACGAGGGGGCGCAGACCACCCACTGGCTGCTCCGGGTCGACCGGGGCCGGCTGGAGGTCAGCCGGGAGGACCGGGAGGCCGACACCGTGATCGGCACCGACCCGCGGTTCTTCGGGGACATGGTCGCGGGCCGCGAGAACGCGATCGCCGCGGTGCTGCGGGGCGACATGACCGTCTCGGGCAACCCGCGACTGCTGCTCCAGGTGGAGCGGATCTTCCCCGGTCCCGCCAGCTCCCGCGGCCCCCGTCACGAATACCGCAGGGAGGCCCGCTGATGGCGCAGAGCAACACGATCCGGATCCTCGACGGCAATACCTTCGTCGTCTCCGAGGACACCGGCGACATCGAGGCGACGCCGAGCGAACCGACCGGCCTGTTCAACCTCGACACCCGCTTCCTGTCGAAGTGGGTGCTGACGGTCAACGGCGAGCGGCTCAACACGCTCTCCTACGACGACCTGCAGTATTACGAAGCCCGGTTCTTCCTGGTGCCCGGCATGGCCACCCACTACATCGACGCCAAGCTGTCGATCATCCGGGAGCGTGCGGTCGGCGGGAGCTTCCGCGAGCAGGTGACCATCCTCAACCACGACGAGAAGGCGGTGGACCTGGAGATCCGGATGGACGCCGGCTCCGACTTCGCCGACCTGTTCCAGGTCAAGGACGAGATCGTCAACAAGAAGGGCGAGATCTACACGGAGGTGGAGGCGGACCGGCTGCGACTGGGCTACCGGCGAGGCAACTTCCGGCGGGAGACGGTGATCTCGGCGTCCCGACCCGCCCGCTACGACAAGAACGGGTTCGCGTTCAGCGTCCACCTGGAACCGAACGAGCAGTGGGACACCGACATCGAGGTGAACACGTTCGCGCTCGGCCCCGGCGGCCGGGACCTGCGGATGGGTGTGCGGGCGCACGGCACCGAGCGGCTCGCCCTCCAGCACGACCTCGAGGAGTGGGTGGCCAAGGCTCCGAAGGTCAACAGCGAGCACCCCGAACTGGCGTCCACCTACCGGCGCAGTCTGATCGACCTGGCCGCCCTGCGCTTCTCGCCGCTGTCCCTCGGTGGCCAGGCGCTCCCCGCGGCCGGCCTGCCCTGGTTCATGACGATGTTCGGGCGGGACAGCATCCTGACCTGCCTGCAGGTGCTGCCGTTCGCCCCCGAGCTGTCCAAGACCACGCTGCGCATCCTCGGCGCGTTGCAGGGCACCCGGTTCGACGACTTCCGGGACGAGGACCCGGGCCGGATCCTGCACGAGATGCGCTACGGCGAGACCGCCGCCTTCGAGGAGCAGCCGCACTCGCCGTACTACGGGTCGGTCGACGCCACGCCGCTCTTCGTGATCCTGCTCGACGAGTACGAGAAGTGGAGCGGGGACGTCGCGCTGGTACGCGAGCTGGAACGGGAGTGCCGGGCCGCGCTCCACTGGATCGACGACTACGCCGACCTGGTCGGCAGCGGCTACATCTGGTACGAACGGCGCAACAGCGACACCGGCCTGGAGAACCAGTGCTGGAAGGACTCCTGGGACTCGATCCAGTACCGCGACGGCACGCTGCCGCCGTTCCCCCGGGCCACCTGCGAGGTGCAGGGCTACGCGTACGACGCGAAGGTGCGCGCCGCGCGGATGGCCCGGGAGTTCTGGGGCGACCCGGCGTACGCCGACCAGCTGGAGCGGGAGGCGGCGCAGCTCAAGGAGCGGTTCAACCGGGACTGGTGGGTGGAGGACGGCGAGTACTACGCCCTCGCGCTGGACCCGGAGGGGCGCCAGTGCGCCACGTTGAGTTCGAACATCGGGCATCTGCTGTGGAGCGGCATCGTCGACGACGACCGGGCCGAGAAGATCGCCCACCACCTGGTCGGTCCCCGGCTCTTCACCGGCTGGGGCGTGCGTACCCTCGCCGAGGGCGAGGTCCGGTACAACCCGATCGGCTACCACAACGGCACGATCTGGCCCTTCGACAACTCCTTCATTGCCTGGGGCCTGCGCCGGTACGGCTTCGCCGAGGAGGCCGGCACCATCGCCAGCGGGATCCTGGACGCCGCCCGGTACTTCGACGGGCGGCTGCCGGAGGCGTTCGGCGGCTACCCCCGGGAGCAGACGAAGTTCCCGGTGGAGTACCCGACCGCGTGCAGCCCGCAGGCGTGGTCCACCGGCGCGCCCCTGCTGCTGCTGCGGACCATGCTGGGGCTGGAGCCGCACGAGGGGCACCTGGCGGTCGAGCCGGTGCTGCCGGTGGGTATGGGCCGGCTCGAGGTGCTGGACATCCCCGGTCGCTGGGGCCGGGTGGACGCCTTCGCCCGGGGCCGCCTGGAAATCGACAAACTGGGCGACTGACCCGTTCCGCCTGCTCTCCCGCCCGCTCAGCTCTGGTGGGGGAGCAGGCAGAACTCGTTGCCCTCCGGATCGGCGAAGACCGTCCAGCCAGGCAGCTCCCGGACCACGGTGGCGCCGGCCTCCAGCACGGCGGCCCGCTCCTCGGCGTCGGCGACCAGGTCCAGGTGGATCCGGCCGGGGGCCGGCAGCTCCGTCAGTGGGGAGATCCACACGTCGGGCCGGTGCCGGTGCGGGTCGCGCAGCAGCACCGACTCGCCCGGCGCCAGCGACCGATCGGCGAGCTTCGCCTCGTCCTCGGCCACCACCGGCAGCCCGGTGACCACGCTCCAGAAAGGCGCGAGCAGGTACGGGTCGCGGCAGTGGATCACGATGGAGTGCAGCTCCGGCATGCGTCGACGGTAGCCCCGCCGGCCCGCCGGGGGCGGATGATTCCGGAGCCGGTCAGCGGGCCGGCAGGACGGTGTCGAGGAACGCGGCGGTGACCGCCCGGACGTCCGGCCGGTCCAGGGCCAGGCCGTGCCCGCCGTGGGTGACCCAGGTGTGGGTGGGGTGGCCGGCGGCGACCAGCGCCCCGGTGAGCGCGATCGACTGCCCCACCGGTACGGCCGCGTCGTCGGTGCCGTGCACCAGCAGCACCGGCACCCCGTTGCCGAGGTGACTGGCGACGGTCGAATCGACGGTGGCCGGGTCCCCGGCGGCCGGCGGGTGGCCCAGCAACGTGGCCCACGGGTCGTCGTCGGCCCGCGCCCGCCGCCACTGGTCGTCCAGCGGGTCGCTCACCGGCCAGTACGCCAGCGCCGCCGCCACGTCGTCCGGCCGGTCGATCCCGCGCAGCGCCAGGTGCAGGGCCAGGGTGCCGCCGGCCGAGTCGCCCGCGACGAGCAGCGGCAGCCCGCCGGCGCCGTCGCGGGCGGCCCGCGCCGCCCGGCGTACGTCGTCGAGCTGCGCCGGCCAGTGCGCCTGGTGGGAGAAGCGGTAGGTCGCCGCCACCACCCGCAGCCCCAGCCCAGCCAGGGCGGCGCCGTCCTCGTCCGACCGGCCGCGCCAACCGCCGGCGTGAATCCAGAGCACCACCGCACGTTGCGTCATCCCGCCATCCTGGGTCGCGGCCACCGCCTCCGGCGAGCCCTTCTGCCGGCGGCAGAGCGGTGGCCGCAGGACCGGGGGCCACCGGGGGCGGTGTCGCGGGCCTACGGCTGCGTAACCTACGCGGGGTAAAGTTGGCGAATGTCGGAACTCGTGTACCCCCCTGTGATCGCCGCCGCCAAGACGATGTTCCGGGTCCTCGACCTGCGCCTGACCGTCGAGGGCAGCCACCATGTCCCGCGTACCGGCGGGGCGGTGCTGGCCAGCAACCACGTCAGCTACCTCGACTTCATCTTCTGCGGCTACGGCGCGCACGAGTCCCGCCGGCTGGTCCGGTTCATGGCCAAGCACGAGGTCTTCGCGCACAAGGTCTCCGGCCCCCTGATGCGCGGCATGAAGCACATCCCGGTGGACCGCCGGGCCGGCGCCGGGTCGTACAACGCGGCGGTGGGTGCGTTGCAGCGCGGCGAGGTGGTCGGCGTCTTCCCCGAGGCGACGATCAGCCGCTCGCTGACCGTCAAGGAGCTCAAGAGCGGTGCCGCCCGGATGGCGCAGCAGGCCGCCGTGCCGCTGCTGCCGGTGGCCCTCTGGGGCACCCAGCGGCTCTGGACCAAGGGCCGGCCGAAGAACCTGACCCGCCGGCACACCCCGATCACGATCCTGGTCGGCGAGCCGATGGACCCGGCGGACTGGCCGGACGCCAACACCATGACGGTCGAGCTGAAGAGCCGCCTGTCGGCCCTGGTCGACCGCGCCCAGCAGGAGTACCCGGACAAGCCCGCCGGCCCGGAGGACTCCTGGTGGCAGCCGGCCCACCTCGGCGGCACCGCCCCCACCCTGGAGGAGGCCGCCGAGCTGGACCGCCGCGGCCGGCGCACCGCCACCTCCTGACCCGCCGGGCCTGGCGCCGGGCCGCGGCCAGGGCCCGGGGCCGCGGCAGGACCGGTGCTGCCGGGGAGGGGCCGGGGCGGTGGCCGGATCGTTCCGCACCCGGGCAGGATGGTGTCTGCCGCCCCGGCCGCCACCCAGCCAGGATCAGATCCATGAGCAGAGCAGCACTCGTCGTCATCGACGTCCAGGAGTCCTTCCGTCAGCGACCGATCTGGGCCCACGCGTCGCAGCCCGACATCGTCCGCCAGGTCGACCGGCTGGTCGACGCCGCCCGGCGCCGGGGCGATCTGGTGGTCTGGGTCCTGCACGCCGAGCCGGGCAGCGCCGGCGTCTTCGACCCGGCGCTCGGCCACGTCCGGCTGATCGAGGGGCTGACCCCGGCGGCCGGCGAGCCCACCCTGGTCAAGACCGCCCACAACGCCTTCACCACCACCAACCTCCAGCAGATTCTCACCCTGGCCGGCATCCGCGACCTGACCGTCTGCGGCATCCGCACCGAGCAGTGCGTGGAGACCACCGCCCGGATCGGCTGCGACCTCGGCTACGAGATGACCTTCGTGACCGACGCGACCGTCACCTTCCCGACCCCGCACCGGGACCTGCCGCCCACCGCCACCGTCGAGGAGATCCTCGCCGACCCGCGCACCCTGTCGACCGAGGAGATGATCGCCCGCACCGAGTACGCCCTCGCCGGCCGCTTCGCCACCGTGCGCACCGTCTCCGAGGTGACCGGAGCGAGCCCGGTCGGCGCGCGGAGCTGACGCCGTGGCCCGGGTCGTCTTCCTGCTGGCGCCGCAGTTGCACCTGCTGGATCTGGCCGGCCCGGCCCAGGTCTTCTCCACCGCCGCCGACCACGGGTACGACTACCGGCTGCACTACGTCGCCGAGCGGGACACCGTGCCGACCGTGCAGGGCGTACCGCTGGGGGCTGCCACCGAGTGGCCGGAGCTGGACGCCGGCGACCTGGTGGTCGTACCCGGATGGCGGCTCAGGGCGCACGGCCCGGCGGGGCCGGTCGGCCGGGACGACCTGCGGCGCCTGGCCGAGCACCACGCCCGGGGCGGCACGGTGGCGAGTATCTGCGCCGGCGCGTTCGCGCTCGGCCGGGCCGGCCTGCTGGACGGCCGGCGCTGCACCACCCACCACGACGTGCAGGACGACCTGGCCCGGGTCTTCCCGGCCGCCCGGGTGGCCCGGGACGTGCTCTACGTGGTGGACGACCGGGTGGTGACCTCGGCCGGCATCGCCAGCGGCATCGACGTGGCGCTGCACCTGGTGGCCACCCGGCACGGCCCGGCCGCCGCCGCCAGGATCGCCCGCACCCTGGTGGTCTACGCCCGGCGCAACGGGCACGAACAGCAGGCCAGCGCGATGATGCGGTACCGCTCGCACCTGTCCGACGCCGCTCACCGGGTGCAGGACCTGATCGACAGCCGGTTCTCCGAGCCGTTGCCGCTGGCCGACCTGGCCGCCGCCGGCGGGGTCGCCGAACGCACCCTGACCCGGCTGTTCCGCCAGGCCACCGGGCTCACCCCGCTCGGCTACCAGCAGCTGCTCCGGGTCGAGCGGGCCGAGCACCTGATCGGGCACGGCGCCACCGTCGAGTCCGCCGCCCGGGCCGTCGGGTTCACCGACGCCCGGATGCTGCGCCGGCTACGCGCCCGGGCTCACTCGCCGACCGCGTCCCGCGCCGACACCGTCGGCGCGCGGTAGTAGTCGTCGCGGGACAGGAACTCCACCGGCAGCGAACCGGGCAGCGTCACCCGGGCCGCGCCGCCGAACGGCCCGGACAGGGCCCGCCGGGCCAGCTCGTCCCGCTCCGGCGGGGAGAGCTCCACCAGGTCCGGATGGGCCAGCCGGAACGCGGCCACCGACCGGCGGACCAGCCGGGCCAGCTCCGCCACCGTGTCGAGCGGACCGCCGAGGGCGAGCGCCGGCTGCTGGATGGTCCGCAACGCGTCGCAGACCACCAGCAGCTCACCGTCGGGCGCCGGGAGGCCGGGCCCCGCCACGGCGGGCCCGGCCGCGGGTGGCAGCAGCTCCACCCGGGACGGCCACTGCCAGCGGATATGCCCGCTGACCAGGCGGGACAGCCGCAGACCGCGCCGGTGCCGGGCGCCGTCGCGGCCGTCCCGCCCGGAGACCACGGACAACTCCGCGCCGGCGCACACGTACGCCAGGCGGCGGTCGGTGACGGTCACCGTGGCCGGCGCGGGCAGCACCCACTGCCGCCGGGCGCCGGTGGGACTGAGCAGACAACCGGCCACCGGGGTACGCAGCCGCCGCAACACCCGCTCGCCCGGCTCCGGGACCAGTTCGTAGCGCCGGTCCAGCACCGGTCGGAGTTCGTCGTCCGGCGCGTCGAAGCGGTGCGGCGCGATGAAGAACGGAGACGCGTCCTCGCGCATCGTGACGACCTCCCCCGGGCAGTTGGCCTTCTGCCGGTAAGCCTCGCCGAGCGCGCCGGGCCTGTCATGACAGCCGTTAGGGGGTCGGCCAATCGGCCGCCGCCTGGGACCGGTAGATGCCGATCTCCTCCGGTCGGATGAGGCCGTCCTCGATCGCCCGGGCCAGCAGCGCCGCCTTGGTGGCCGCCGGCCGGCCCGCCCGGGTGTACTTGATCCGCGCCCGGTCCACGTACTGCTTGACGGTGTGCTCGCTGATCCGCATCCGGCGAGCCACCGACGCCTTCGACATCGACTGGAACCAGAGCAGCAGCGCCTCCCGCTCCTTGTCCGACAGGGCCGGCCGGTCCGGGCGGGGGTCGCCGACCATCGCGCCGGCCAGCGCCGGTGGCACGTACGGACGGTCGCTGGCGGCGGCCAGGACGGTGGCCACGCAGTGCTCCCGTCCCTCGTGCTTGGCCAGGAACGCCGCCGCCCCCGCGTCCAGCGCGGCCAGCATCGTCGCCGGGTCGGTGTGTTCGGAGTAGACCACCACCCGCCGGCCGGCCGCGCTCAGCTCGGCCAGCTTGTCGATCACCATCCGCCCGTGCAGGCGCAGGTCCAGCAGGACCACGTCGGCGTCCGGGGCGTCCCGCAGCACCTGGTCCGGGTCGTCGCCGGTGGCCAGCACGCGCAGCCGGGGCTCGGTGGCCAGCCAGGCACGCACCCCGTCGATCACCACCGGGTGGTCGTCCACGATGGCCACCCCGACCGGCCCGTCCCCGCTCACGTCCTGCGCCACCGGGTCTGCGTCCACCTGATCTCCCCGTCCCGCTCCTGCACGTGCTCCACCCGGCCGTCGTCCTCGACGTGGCTCGGTGGACCGGTCGCCTCCGGACCGTCCACCTCGGGAGTGACCAGGCTGACCGCCACCTCGTCCGGCGAGGCGACCACGGTCAGCCGCGCCCAGCGCGCCGCCTCGGCCAGCGCGGCGGTGGGCGGATCGACCAGCCGGCGACGGACCTCCACCGGCAGCGGCGGAGGCGTACCGATGGCGACCAGGTCGATCGGCAGGCCGTTCCGCTCGGCCAGGTCGGCGGCGGCGCGCAGCTCGTGCAGCAGCGGGTCCGGCACGTCGTCCGACTCGGCGATCAGCCGGCGCAGCCGGGCGGCGGCGAGCACGCACCGGCGCTGCACCAGCGGGTCGGCCGGGTCGGCGCGCCCGTCGGCCAGCTCGGCCAGCACCCCCTCGGCCACCCCGCTGACCAGGGCGAGCCGGGCCCGCCGCTCCCGCCCGGCCCACTCCGCCGCGTCCCGCTCGGCGGCCACGGCGAGGGTAGCCGCCGCCGTCGCGGCGCGGTCCCGGGCGAGGCGGGCGATCACCGCCGCGCCGGTGAGGACGGCGATCGGCAGCGACGAGGTGCCGTAGACGTACATCGCGTACCGGGTCAGGTCGGCGGGGGCCGTCGTCCCGTGCCCGAGCAGCGCGACCAGAGCGATCAGCGAGTGGGCGGTCAGCAGGACGAGCAGCCAGGTCAGCCGCCGCCCCCAGAGCGCCACCACGAAGAACCAGCCGAGGGTGCCCCAGACCCAGTTGGCGGCGGTGAACAACTGCTCCCGCCCGCTGGCCGCGAAGACCACCGCGTCCACCGTCAGCAGCACCACGACCAGCGGTGCCACCGGCGGTAGGCCGCCGCGTAGCAGCCGGACGCCGGCGTACCCGCCGGTCGCGGCGACGACCAGCCAGCCGGCCCCGACCACGGCCGGCGCGGCCAGCTCCGACCAGGCCCCCAGCAGCGCCGGCAGCGCGATCACCGCGTGCCAGACCAGCGCGATGGCGACCGCCGCGATCCGGGCGCCCCGGTCCGAGGCGCGGGCCACATCCACCGCCCGGACGTCGTCCGGGCGCACAAGGTCCGCCGGGGACGGGCCGGGCCGGGGTACGGCGACCGGGGCGGCGTCGAGGTCAGCCGACATGCGGCCATTCCAGCCGGATGCGGGTGCCCTCGCCAGGGGCGGAGGTCACCTCGGCGTGCCCGCCGATCTCGGCCAGCCGCCCGCGTACCGACTCGCGCAGCCCGTACCGGTGGGCCGGGACGGCGGCCGGGTCGAAGCCGGGACCGTCGTCGACCACCTCGACCACGAAGGTCTCCGCGTCTGCGGTCAGCCGCAGCGTGACGGTGGCGTCGGGCGCGTGCCGGGCCACGTTGGCCAGCGCGGCGGCGGTGGCGTCCGCGAGCGCCGTGGCGACCGGCGCGGGGGCGGTGCGGGGCGCCAGCTCGGCGGTCACCGTGAGTTCCGGGTGGGCGTCGCGGACCGTCCGCAGCCGCTGGTCGAGCGCGACCCGGCCGTCGACCGGCGCGGACCGCGCGTCGGCGAGCCCGACGAGGGTACGCAGGTCCGCCGCGGCCCGCCGGCGCAGCGCCGGTGACCCGTCGGGCACCGCGCCCAGGCCGACCATGGTGAGTGTGCCGAGAACCGTGTCGTGCAGGTCCCGGTTCTGCCGCCGCTCCGCCTCCCGGGCGGTACGGGCGAGCAGCGCGTCCCGGCGCAGGCCCTGGTACTCGGCGAAGGCCCGATCGGCCCGGCCGATGCGCCGGCGCATGACGGCGGTCATCATCGCCGCCAGCCCGGTCTGCCCGAGCAGGGTCGCCGCGTGGGCGGCGGCCTCGGCGGCGTTGCCGGCGGCGGTGGCGCCGGTGGCGTAGGCGGCGGTGACCAGCAGGCCGGCCGGGACCGACCAGCGGGCCGGTGCGGTGGCCTGCGCGTTGATCACCGTGGTGCTGGCCAGCACCGCGATCCAGCTCCCCTCGCCCGGCAGCACCTCCGGCGCGACCAGCTGGGGGATGAGCAGGCACGCCGCCGTGGTGAGCGCGACGTCCCCGGCGACCAGCGCGCTACCGATCCCGGTGCGCAGGGCGCGGACCGCGTACCCCACCGACCAGGCGGTGAGCACCGCGACCACGATCAGCAGCACCCCGGTCCGCACCGGCGGGGTGCGCACGGCCAGTGCGGTGACCGCCCCGACCAGCCCGCAGGTGAGCCGCAGCAGGGCCGGCAGGGTGGTGAAGATCAGCGTGAACGCGCCACCGGCCGGCCGGTCCAGCAACGACGGCGGCGAGGTCGGAGCGGGTACGGCCGACATCGGGGCGTCCTTCGGGCAGCGACCCGTCCGGGTCCGCGCAGCGGTGGATCGACGACGGAGAATAGCACGCAACGTCCACCGCGATCACCGTCGGTAGGCGTCATGTCGCTGACAGCTCAGCGGGCCGGTGCGGGACCGTGGCCGTGTGACGTATCGGGGGAGGCCGGCGCTGAGGGGCACGGAAGGTCAATTGATCTCCGACGCCGGGCGGGGCCACTCCCACCCCCCTCCTGCCCCGCCCCGTCGTCGGCCAGGCCGCGTCGCACCGGCCACTCAACCCCCCGAGCCGTCGGTGCGACGCGAGCCGACCTTGCGCAGGTAGCGAGCCGGACCGTCGACCCGTTCCCGTCGCCGGCGCGATGGCCGCCCGGCCGGAACTCGGTTGCCCCGGTGGCCTGGCCGCCCCAGGATGACCCGAATGGGCGCGATCAAGATGCATGCCGACGAGGTCGAGACCGACGTGGAGCTCGTGCGTCGCCTGCTGGCCGGGCAGTTCCCCCACTGGGCCGAGCTGTCGATCCGTCCGGTCGCCTCGTACGGCACCGACCACGACATCTATCGACTCGGTGACCACCTCGTCGCCCGGCTGCCGCGGATCGGCTGGGCCACCCGGCAGGCGGCCAAGGAGGCGCAGTGGCTGCCGAAGCTCGCACCGCACCTGCCGCTCGCCCTGCCCGTGCCGGTGGCGATGGGCCGCCCGGCGGAGGGTTATCCCTTCGACTGGTCGGTGTGCGAGTGGCTGCCCGGCGAGAACGCCGACGGCACCATCGGCGACTTGGAGCAGGCGGCGGTCGACCTCGCCGCCTTCGTGACCGCGCTGCGCCGGATCGACACCACCGGCGCCTTCCCGCGTCCGCCCCGTAGCCGGGGAGGCGCGCTCGCGGAACTCGACGATTCGGTGCGCCGGTCGGTGGCGCAGCTCGGTGACCGGATCGACGGCGCGGCGACCCTCCGGTCGTGGCAGGAGTCGCTCGACGCACCAGCGTGGAACGGGCCGGAGGTCTGGGTCCACGGCGACCTGCTCCCGGGCAACCTGCTCGTCGTCGACGGGCGGCTCTCCGCGGTCATCGACTTCGGCGCCCTCAACGTCGGTGACCCCGCCTGCGACCTGCAACCGGCGTGGAACGTGTTCGCGGGTGCCAGCCGTACCCGGTTCCGCGCCGAACTCGACGTGGACGACGCGTCGTGGCTACGCGGGCGGGGCTGGGCGCTCTACCAGGCCGTGTCGGCGCTGCCCTACTACTGGGAGACCAACCCCGGCATGATCCGCCAGGCCTCGCACGCCTTGACGCAGGTACTCGCCGACCACTGACCCGTCCGGCCCTGGTCACCGCGGCTCAGTTGACCGGCAGCACGTTCGGCCCGCCGCCGGCGATCGACCGGGTGACCTTGCGGCCACTGGACCAGTAGTAGCAGCGCACACCCCGGTCACCGCGCGCCCACAGCTGAGGCGACGGCAGCCGGTACGAGGTGCCGGTGCGGTACCGCAGGTTGCCGTCGACCGGCACCTTGGCGTACCGGGCCACGACCGCGCGGCAGCCGGCGTGGATGGTCTTCGCATCCCGGCCGGTGGCCTGGTAGGAGCGGTCCGGGGCGGTCCAGATGCCGACGTACTCGAACTGGTGCGCGGTGGTGCAGCCGGCCGGGCGCAGCCGACCCCAGTCGTCCTCGTTCAGGCAGCCGTGCCGCAGTGGGGAGCGACTGCCCACCGCGTCGCGCAGCGTGCCGGCCCGGCCGATCGCACGGTCGTTGTCGCCGTTGGCGCCGTCCACCTCGTCCACCTCGAAGATGTCGCAGCGGTACCAGCGGCTGCCGCCCGTCCAGCCGGCCGGCGAGACCGGCGCGACCTGCACCGACAGGCGGGCGTCCCGCCAGTCGCCGCCCACGAACTGCTTGGCCTGCTTGTCGCAGTCGGCGAAGGCGGTGCGCATGGCGGACGACTCCACCTTGGGCGGAATGGGCCGCGCGGCCAGGGCGCCGGTGAAGGTGCCGACGTGGAAGGTCTCCACCAGGTGGGTCCTGGCGCAGTCCACCGGGGCGTAGCTGGTGAGGTACGCGGACGGATTGGGGATCAGGTGGCACTCGCCGGCCTGCGGGCTGAACTGCTGCGCCGCTGCCATCGGCCGCCACTCGTCGGTCAGGTCCGCGTCGGTGCCGGCCGGCGCGCCGCAACCCGTCAGCACCATCGTGATCAGCGCAGCCGTGACCGCCGCCCTGCCCTGGCTTCGCATCTGATTCTCCCCGTGTCCCCGTGACGACGGGCGCAGCATATGGCACCGGCGTCCTGGACGGGCAGCCGTGTTCGGGTCTGATCGGCCGGGTGTGCGTGCGGCCGGCCTGCGCTACGGTCGGAGGCTGTGACCGCGCCTGAGATCACCGTCGCCACCGCGAAGGACCGTGAACGGGTCATCGGCTCGCTGGTCGCCGCGTTCACCAAGGATTCCGTCCTGCGGCACCTGTTCCCCGACGAGGCGAGCTACCCGCGGTACGCCGCCGCCTTCTTCGGGCGCCTCTTCGACAAGCGGGTCCAGATGGGAACGATCTGGACGATCGAGGGCGGTGCGTCGGTCGCGATCTGGGAGCCTCCGGCGATGCAGGGCGAGTGGCCGGACGACGGCCTGGCCGCTCAACTCCCCGCCGACGCACTGGCTCGCGTCCACGCCTACGACGAGGCCGTGCACGCCGCGCTGCCGGCCGCTCCCTACTGGTACCTCGGCGTCCTGGGTACCCATCCGCAGTACGCCGGCCGCCGGTGGGGCCACGCCGTCATGCGGGTCGGGCTGCTCCGTGCCGCCGCGGACGGCCTGCCGGCGATCTTGGAGACGAGCAACCCCGACAACGTCGAGGTGTACGGCCGCGCCGGCTGGGAGGTGGTGCGCGCCATCACGGAGCCCCTGCCCACCTGGATCATGCGACACGCGGCGCCCGGCCACGTCGTGTCTGCGACGTAGACCTGCATCCACTGTGGCCGCCGGCACCGAGTTGCTCCGCGAACTTCCAGTCCGGATCCACTTCGAGCGCTGGTGCTCCTGACTTGTTCGTCAGTCAGGCGCTCGCGGTTCCGGCGTTCCACCGGGCCACCACGGTCCGTCGAACCTGCCGATGGCTCGGGCGGTTGTCGACGGCAGCCGAGCCCTGGTCAAGATCGGCGATCGGACGCGGCGCCTCGCCGTCCCGTACGGCGATCTCGCGGTAGCCGGTCCGGGTGGTCGGTTTCCGCTGGGTGATCAGCGGCGCGGGACGTACCGGTTCGAGGTGTCTTCCGGATGCCGCGGTTCGGTTCAGGCGGTACAGGTTCGCTCAGACGAGACAACGCCCGTCGGACCGCCCGAACTCATGAACAACTAGACATATCATCTGGAAGCATGCTTGGCCCAAAAACCCGGAAACCCTCTCAAACGAACATGAGTGTTCCTAACGTTTGTCGTGGCTCGACTTCCTGAGCCAACCAGTGGAGGGAGTGAGGGACGTGTCGAAGAAGTTTCTGGCCAGGCTCGCTGGTGGGGTGGCGCTGGGGAGCGCCGCGCTGCTGCTCGGTACGCCCGCCGCCGCGTTCGCGTCGGACGAGTACGGGTACGACGACTCCAAGGACCGGGACCGCGGTGGCGTCGTCTGCGGCAACCTCGTCCAGGACAACGAGGTGTTCGTCGGCAACTTCATCGTCGGCAACGACGTCGAGGACAGCGAGGTGGAGGTCGAACAGGAGGCCACCGCCGACGTGACGAACGCCGGCGCGGTGCAGGACGTCTTCTGTGTCGGGGACGTGGAATTGGACCTCGAGATCGAAGACTGACGCCCCATCGGCTCGCTAGCCGGGGGCGCCTGCGGCCCGGGACATGCCCGGGTCTGGCGAGCGTAGGGTATCCCGCCGCACCCTCGTCTGAGCCGGCCGAGCGCCAACGGCCCGCCACGGTTCTCCCGTGGCGGGCCGTTGGCCTTGTTCTGGGTCGTCCTTCTCGTGGCAAGCGCCCTCAGGCGGCGCGGCCCGTGGTCAGGCTCGCGAACACCACGATGTTGTCCTTGTACGACTTCGCCGCCTTGTCGTAGGCGCCACCACAGGTGATCAAGCGGAGCTGTGCCTTGCCGGTGTGGCCGTAGACCAGCGCGGACGGGAACTTCTTCTTCGGGTAGCGGACCACCCCGTCGACGGTGAATCGGACCTTCTTGCCGTCCTTGCGAAGCACCTCGATGGTGTCTTTCGGCTGGAGCGCACCCAGCCGGAAGAAGACCGCCCGACCGGTGGCGCGGGAGTCGACGTGGCCCACCACCACCGCAGTGCCGGCCTCGCCGGGGCTGGGTCCCAGCTTGTACCACCCGACCGTGTCGGCCTGCTGCAGCGGCGGGACCGCGATCTGCTGGTTGCGGTCCAGCCCGAGCGGAGCCGTCGGTGCGTCGACGCCGATCCGCGGGATCGAGATGCGGGTGGGTTGCGAGCGCGGCATCCCGGCCCCTGCCGGTGCAGGAGACGGACCGGTCGCGGCGGACTCGCGACCGGCGACGGGACCGCCCCCGGCATCGCCCGTCTGGCCGGCGGCCGGCGAGGCGCCGGCCGTGCTCGGGACCGGTTCCGGTGTGCTGGTTTCCCCCGCCACCGGTGCGAGCAGGAACGGCGGTGCGGCGGCGGAGTCCGGCTGTGGTGGCCGGACCGGCTCAGGAGCCATGGCCGCGAGCCCGATCAATCCTCCACCGGTGAGGGTGAGAAGGACGACCAGGGCGAGGCCCGCGGCACGCCACGGAAAACCGTGGCGGCCGCTGGCACCTCTGGTCACTTCAGGCGCGGGTGCCATTGGTGGACCGCCGACGCAGCAGCGCGATGCCACCGATCGCGGCCGCGCCCAACATGCCGGCACCGGTCGCCGTCAGAGCACCGGTGTTCGTGTCGGAGAACGCGCCACCGTCACCGGCCGCGACGCCGCCCGTCTTCGGCAGCGCCC
This sequence comes from Micromonospora sp. URMC 105, assembly GCF_051386295.1. Classification (NCBI taxonomy): domain Bacteria; kingdom Bacillati; phylum Actinomycetota; class Actinomycetes; order Micromonosporales; family Micromonosporaceae; genus Micromonospora; species Micromonospora sp. URMC 105. The sequence goes on from NZ_JBPQTL010000004.1 coordinate 66,774, forward strand.
AGGCCCCCTCCGGACCCGCGTACGCGCCGCCCGCCGAGGGGAGGGTGCCGGCCCGCTGGCCTGCCGGCGCGGCGACTCCGCCGATGCCGGCCTCGACCATCCGGAGAAGGTCGGCCAGGAGGTCGGTCTCCACATCCACTTCCACGTCGAGGTCGCGGATGCAGACGATGAGGGTCTGGCCGGACGTGTTCGCCGCCGCGCCGGCTGCGGCCTGGTTGAACACGACGACGCTGTCGGTGATGGTGTTGTCACTGATGATGTTTTGGACGTTCAGCTTGTTGATCTGCTTGTTGGTCGCACAGGTGACGCCGTTGCCCTCCTTGTCGCGCAGGCTGAACGTCTCGACCTTGTCGTCTGGCTTCTTCTTCGACGTCTTCCCCTGGCTCTTCGTCACTTGCCCCTGGCTCTTGGCCTTGGGCTCCTTGGGTGTGTCGTCGGGCGCGGCGAGCGCGGCGGCGGGCGCACCGAGCAGCAGGGCGGCGCCACCCAGCGCCACTCCGCCGGCGATCTTGGTCAGAAACCTCATCGACATGATCCCTCACTCCCTTCGGGTCGGCTCTGGAGGCGAGCCACCCGAAACGTTAGGGCGGCTCATGCCGTATCGGAAGGTTTTCCGGGTTTTGAGACCTATGGGGTACTGGTGCGGTAAAGCAGGCGGCTTGAGCACTTTGGGTGAAGCGCCCGATCCTGACCGTGTCTAGGCGCTTTCGTGCTGATCGCCCGTCCCTCCGTGCCCCTGAGCAGGGAGAGAACCTGCCGACCTGGTAGCAGGGGGCGGTTGTGCGCGAGGCCGCGAAGGACCCATTCGGATGACGTGGCGGCACGAACGGCTGCCGGGCTACGTCTTGAGGGTGTCGTTGCGGTCGAGGGCGTGTCTGAGGGCGGCGGTGGCGTCGTCGACGGCGGTTCTTGCGTCGTCGAACGGGTGGCGCAGGAATTCGTGGATCATGCCGTCGTAGCGCTTGACGGTGACCGGTACGCCGGCGGCGGCCAGGCGCCGGCCGTAGTCTTCGCCCTCGTCGCGCAGGGCGTCGTACTCGGCGGTGATGATGAAGGCTGCTGGGAGTCGGGTCAGGTCCGGTTCGAGCAGCGGGGACACGAGAGGGTTGAGCCTCTCGTCCGTGGAGCTGAGGTAGTGGTTCATGAACCACTCCTGGGCCTCGCGGGTGATGTTGCCGTGTTTTCCGGCGAGCTCGGTGATCGAATGGTCGCTGCGCCGGAAGTCGAGGTCCGGATAGATGAGCAGCTGGAATGCGATGTGCGGCCGTCCGGCGGCGCGTGCCTTCAGGGTGACGGCGGCGGCGAGGTTGCCGCCGGCGCTGTCACCGGCGACGGCGAGCCGCGCGGGGTCGACGCCGAGCTCGGTGGCGTGGTCAGCAGCCCATCTGGTGGCGGCGTAGCCGGCGTCGATCGGGGCGGGGAACCTGTGCTCGGGCGCCAGGGGGTAGTCGACCGACACGACGACACTGTGTGAGCCGTTGGCGAGGGCGCGGGCGAGGCCGTCATGGGAGTCCAGGTCGCCCAGGACGTAGCCGCCGCCGTGGAAGAACACCACCACGGGCAGCGTTCGATCGTCGGTCGGGACGCCGAGCGGGCGGTAGACGCGAACGGGTATCTCGCCTGCGTCGGTCGCGGCTACCTGGTCGCGTACGTCGGCGACCTGTTCCGGTTCGCGGACCGATGCCGCGGTCAGGCGGCGGGCTCCGGCGCGGGCCTGCTCCGGTGAGGCGGTGTGCAGGCCGGCGAAGTTGACGGCGGCGAGTCGATCGAGGTGGGCCTGGGCCTGTGGGTGTAGTGGCATGGTGCGGGGTCTCCGATCCGAGAACACGGGAACGTGCTCGGAAAGCCTCTGACTTGTACCGTGGTTCAAGTCAAGGTCGTCGGGGAGAGGAGCTTCCACGTGCCGCTCACGGCAGCGTTGGACATCGCCGAGGTCGCCGAGCGGACCGGGATGACGGCGTCGGCGCTGAGGTTCTACGAACGGCGTGGACTGATCCGGTCCAGCGGCCGCAATGGCCTGCGCCGAACGTTCAGCCCGGACGTCGTCGACCGGATCGCTCTCATCAGTTGCGCACAGGCCGCCGGGTTCACCCTGGCGCAGATCGCGGTGTTCCTCGTCGCGAGCCCCGGCGACGCCGAGTTGCGCGAGCGGATGGCGGCGAAGGCGCACGCGCTGGACCAGGACATCGACCGTCTCACCCGGATGCGAGACAGCCTCCGGCACGCCGCCACGTGCACCCACACGCCACTCGTCGAGTGTCCCGAGTTCAAGACCCGCATCCGCAACGGAGACGAGGCGCATTGAGCGTCCCCATGACCAAGCCCTCGCGCTCCCATCGGTCTAAGGACGACGGAGCTCGGCGCTCCGAGCACGAGATCCTGGAAGCTGCCCATCCCTCCTCGATAGCCGGCGAGCAGCTGATCCAAGGCGCCGGCGTCGTACCGCTTGAGGCGGGCGAGAATCTGCCTGACCCACCCTGCCCAGAACTTAGGCTCGTTGTCCCGTAGGAGATCTGCGACTTCCTCCAGGGCGGTCGTCAGCTCCCGCAGGCGAAGCTCGAACGCGGAGTCCTCTGGTGCAGTCATGTGACCCCCAAGCCACTGGTGGCAGGAGCAAGTTACCTGAGGTGATCCGCCCCGGCCGCACTGCAGATCGCTGATGGCTGGTCGGGTGACGCCCCCGTGCTCAGCCTGTCCGCCGGTGCCTGTCGCGCTCGCGAAGCCGCCGCAACCGCCGGAGGTACTGCCCCGCGTAGGAGCGCTGCGCATCGTCCAGCGCCTGAGCATCTGGATCTGCGAACGCCTCGTGGTAGGACACCTCGGCCGGGTCCTGGTCGTGCTCGATCAGCCGACCGAGCGCCTCGGCATCCTGCGCAGGTCGCCGCCTCTTCGCCGCCTCCTCGCGCCAGACGTACCCGCTGCTGTCGTCGTCCTGCACGGTGGCGATGGTAGACCCGTCCAGGGTCGGCGAAAGGTCGAAGATCACGGCCGATGTCGATGGTATGGAAGACCTGCTCATTGCGAGGATCGAGTTGCTTCTGCGACATCGATGCACCGAGCGAGGCACACCATGAAGATCACCCAAGACGGCCCCTTCCTCGTCGTCGAACGTGAGCGCTTCGTTGCACGCTTTTCCGCCGACCCGAGCAGTGACCTGGAACGACTTCAGGACCAAGACATCTACGTGACCGTCACCGGAGGCCCTACCTACTACGCGACCGTCATGACCCTCCAAGCGATCGATGCAGCACTCCGCCGGTGGACACGGACCGGGGAAGCCGCTGGCGGACGGTACTTCTGGTCCACGGACCTGGTCATCACGCCCCGGGCAGGCATCACCGCGATGATCGAGGCGATCGACGGGCTTGTCCGCGAAGGAGAAATCGCCCAGGCGTGCCAGATCGTCCCCGACCCGTGCAACCCCCCACCACCGAAACGTCTGGACGGGCTTCCCCCATCTCTGCCGCAGATCCAGTGTCCTCCGTCGACTGATACGCGACGCTCGTCCGCGGCGCGCTAGGCGGCAGATCCGGCCGTCTGCGCGTCCCCCTTTGGTCGGAGCGAGCTTGTCGTATCCCCGTGCTCTCATTCCGCCATGCATGTCGTCGTCACAGGCGCACTCGTTGAGAACGGAGCGGTCCTGCTGGTACACCGCAGTCCGATCCGCCGGGCGTACCCAGATCTCTGGGATCTGCCCGGGGGGCATGTCGAAGCGGGTGAGTCGGAACTACAAGCCCTTGCGCGTGAGATGCGCGAGGAGCTCGGTGTTCACATCGTGGCGGAGTCCTCTTCACGGTTGGGCTACTTGCATGCCGGCAGTGGTGAGGACGCCGTTCGCGTGGGCGTCTGGCACATCGGAGACCGGGATGGCTCTCCGACCAACCGTGCACCTGACGAGCATGACGACATCGCGTGGGTCGGGATCAGCGAGCTGAGGGACCTTCCCCTCGTGTTCGGCGACTTGGCGGCATTGGTTCGTTCTCTGCCTGAGCCTGACCGGCTGCCTCGTCGCGATGAAGCACGGACAGCCGCATCGCCGAGCGGTCCGGAGACCATCCCTGCTCATCGGCATGACAGGGCGTTTCGTCGGTGGCTGACCGGCCGCCGCAGCCCGCTGGAACCTGCCGTACGTCACCTGGCGGAGCTGCGCCGCACATCGGTTGTCGGATCACATCGGGCTTGCGTCAGAACGTGGGCTCGACGGGCGACGGCAGCATGTCGGCCCACGTGCGGTCGTCTCGACCGGGAGCGGAAAGCCGCTGACCTGTGGTGGGGAGGTGCGCCCGGCAGGATTCGAATCTGCGGCCTTGGGATTAGAAGAAGATCGCGGATGGCTGGTCGGTCGGGAGCACGCCTGGTCGGCCCGTCCGCTGCTGTCGGGCAGGGTGGCTCGACAAGGAGTGCCCCCGTCGCGAGCGAGGCATGAGGCCGGGCGGCTGCGGCAATCTGAGCCTGATCACCGCAGCGGACAACCAGTGGGGCGGCTGCCGCTGACCTGAATGTGACGGCTACGACACCTCGACGCAGCGGGAATCGGATCGCCGCAACCGGAGTTCGTGCGGGAAGAGCCGTTTCAGGAGAGGTCTTGCGAGCGATTCAGGTTTCCGAAGTGGGCGGTCCCGAGGCACTGCGACTAGTCGATGTTGATCAACCGGTGGCAGGTCCCGGCCAGGCGGTCGTGGACGTCGCCGCGTCCGGCGTCAACTTCCTCGACGTCTACCACCGCCAGGGCCGGTACACCCTCCCGCTGCCCTTCACCCCGGGCACTGAGGGCGCAGGCACGGTCGTCGAGATTGGACCAGGCGTCGCCGACGTCGCCGTGGGAGACCGGGTCGGCTGGGTGGAGATTCCCGGCACCTATGCCGAGCAAGCTGTGGTGGACGCCTCCCGGCTCGTGCCACTGCCCGACGGCGTCGACTTCGAGGCCGCCGCCGCCGTGCTGCTGCAGGGCATGACGGCGCACTACCTCGTCAAGGACGCCTACTCGGTCCAGCCAGACGATACGGTGCTCGTGCACGCTGCTGCCGGCGGCATGGGGCTTCTGTTGACCCAGCTCATCACCCATCTCGGCGGCAGAGTGATCGGCACGACCTCGACACCGGAGAAGGCCGAGCTAGCGCGGCGCGCCGGGGCCGCCGAGGTGATTCTTTACTCCACGGTGGACGATCTCACGGCCGAGGTGAAGCGGCTCAACGGCGGCCAAGGACTGCCTGTCGTCTTCGACGGCGTCGGCAGGGACACCTTCGAAGCGAGCCTCGCCAGCCTGCGAACCCGCGGCCACCTGGTGCTCTTCGGCGCCGCGAGTGGTGCCGTGCCGCCCTTTGACCCCATCCGGCTCGCCCAAGGTGGTTCGCTGACCCTGATCCGGCCAAGTCTCGGGCACTTCATCGCCGATCGGTCCGAGCTGCTCCGGCGCGCCACTGACGTGCTTGAATGGGTGCGCACCAAGGCGCTTGAGGTCACCGTAACGGCCCGCTACCCGCTCGCCGAGGTCGCCCAGGCTCACCGCGATCTGGAGGCTCGGCGTACTACCGGCAAGCTACTCGTCATCCCATAGGTACGAGGTACGGAAAGCGGTCGGTGGCTGAAGATGCGCCTGCCCTCACCATCGTCTGCGGGCTGGTCGCCTTTTCAGACGCCAGGTCGTAGGTCATGCGGGGAGTGTGCCAGTAGCGGCGGATCTCCTCGTCGGGCAGTCGTAGACCGTCCAGCCTCCCCGGACGGGGACCAGGTGGAGCGCCCTACGTCCGAACGACCTTGGCCCCGTCCGGGGAGGCTGGTAGCCCTTGTGGTGCCCGACCAGGTGATCCGCCCCGGCATCTCTGAGGAGGGTCGGGGTTCGGGGCAGCGCCCCGAGGTCCTCAAGGTTCTGGTCGTCCCCAAGCGTGGCCGGCCGGCCCGGCCGATGCCGGCCGGAGGTCGCCAGCAGGCCGGGGCCGGGCCGCCGCGGCCCGCTTTGCGGGCCGCCTTGATCTGACAGAGCGGAATTCGGCAGTGCTCGGACTTGCGTCAGTGTCCTCTGTCGGCTGATGTGCGACACGCGTCCGCCAGCTGATGTCCGACGGTGGAACCCGCCCTGTCGCCGGGCAGTTGCCTTCTCCTGGCAGGCGCCGATATTGATGAGCGGTCCCGGCGGACGGATCCGGTGTCGGCGCAGACCCTCGCCCTGTTCCGCGTGCACCGTCGGCAGCAAGCCGCGGATCGGTTGGCGGCGGGGGAGCGATGGCAGGATCATGGCCTGGTCCTCCCATCCAAGGTCGGTACGCCGATCAACCCGGATTACAGGGACCGGACGTGGCACTACGGAGGCCGTGGTGGTCGTCTCGACCGGGAGCGGCACGCCGCTGACCTGCGGTGGAGAAGGTGCGCCCGGCAGGATTCGAACCTGCGGCCTTGGGATTAGAAGTCCCCTGCTCTATCCGCTGAGCTACGGGCGCGCGCGTGCGTGTCGCGCCAAGAGGGTACCGCCGCACCCTCGGGCCGCGGGGGAACGGGTGCCCGCGCGCGGCGCGGTGATCAGCGTCGCACGCCACCGCAGCCGCGGTCATCCCGGTTCCGGCCGGACAGGCCCCGTACCCTCGGTCTCGTGCTGCTGGAACCCGACGCCGAGAACGAGGTCGCCTACGAGCTGTGCCAGCTCCTGGGGCGGGCCATCCTGCCGATCCGCCCGGCCGGGCCGGCCGACGACGGGCCCGCCGGGACGGCGTTCCTCTTCGCGCACCGGACGGGGGAGTACCTGCTGACCGCCGACGTCGTGACCCAGGTCGAGGCCGGCGAGGTCGGGCTGCGGCCGAGCGTCACCGAGCCGGCCGGGGTGGCCCCGGACGCGCTGGTGCTGCCGCACTTCGCCGACCGGTGGGCACACCGGCCCGACCTCGGAGTGGCGGTGCTGCCGACCGGCGAGCTGCACGAGCGGGCGGCCGGGCAGGGCTGGCGCTGGCGTACCCAATCGGTGCCGGACGCGGTCGCGGCCGGCGCGGACGACGTGGCCGGGATCGGCGCGGAGCCGGTCTCCGCCATCGTGCTGGCGCTGGGTGTCCGCGACGACGGCTCGCGCCCGCTGGAGGTCGCCGTCGAGCGGGCGGTCCGCGCGGACGACGGCCTGCGGATCACCGGCGAGCTGCCCGCCGGGTACGTCGGTGCGCCCGTGTTCGGCGTGCGGGCCGACGCTTCGGGTGAGGTCGGGCTGCGCTGCCTGGGCCTGGTGCTGCCCGGCGACGGCGGCCACCCGGTGGCCACCTTCGACCGGATCACCGCCGAGCTGCCGACCGGCGGCTGAGCGGCGGTCAGCCGGCCTGCGACGCTTGCGCGGGCTCGCCCTCCCCGGCCGGCTTCCGGCTGCCCGGGACCGTGGTCGCGCCGGGTTCCGTCGCGGCGGGGCCGGCGTCCGTCGGGCCCGCGCCGAGGAACGCCTCGGCCCACCGCCCGACCTCGGCGAAGACCTTTTCGCGTACGGCCGGGCCGGAGAGCGTCAGGTCGTGCATGCCGCCGTCGAAGCGGGCCAGGGTGACGTGGTGGCCGAGCCGGGGCGCCCAGCGGACCATGTGCTCGACGTCCAGGACGGCATCGGCCAGGGCCGCGGCATCCTGCCACTTGGTGCCCTTGAAGCTGCGGGTCGAGCAGGCCAGCAGCACGGGCACCGGGATCTCCAGCCCGGCGCGCAGCTGCCGCTGGGCGGTGCGGATGGCGGTGATCCAGCCGGCCCGGACGGGGAATCCGGCGAGCGGCTTCCAGGTCAGGTCGTAGGTCCACTCGCCGCGGTGCTCGGCGTGCAGGCTCTCGCCGTACACGGTGCCGAGGCCGAAGGGGAGGACGCGCTGCGGCGCGCGGCGGCCCAGCCGGGAGACGGCGGCCGCGAGGGGTCGACGGATGACCCAGGGGGCGTTGATGTCGAAGAACGGGCTGTTCAGGAAGAGCCCGTCGACCAGGCCGGCGTCGCGTCGGGCGTGTGCCCAGAGCGAGAGGATCAGGCCACCGGTGGAGTGGCCCATGGCGAGCAGGGTGTCGTGCCCGTCGTCCGCGCGGATGATCTTCGCGGCCGCGTCCAGCTCCGGGAAGTAGTCGCCGAGGTCGCGGCAGAAGTTCGGGGTCTGGTGCGGCAGCAGGCTGCGGCCGTACTTGCGCAGGTCGAGCGCGTAGAAGTCCCAGCCGCGCTCGGCGAAGAAGTCGGCGACGTGGGTCTGGAAGAAGTAGTCCACGAAACCGTGCACGTAGAGCACGGCCCGCCCGGTGGGCCGCTCGGCGCGCCGCCGGACCAGGGTGGCGACCACCGGCCCCTCGTCGTCGGTGCCCAGGTCGATCGTCTGCCGCTCGTACGGCGGCCCCAGCACGTCCGGTTCCACGAAGGCGACGGTACGCCCGGAAGCTACCGGGCGGTAGCCCCCGCTGCCGTCCCCGTCCGGTCGCACCGGTCGGACGGGGACGGCGGTGCGCCGCTCAAACCGTCTCGGCGTCGGCCCGGGTGAGGTCGAGGTCGGCGTCGGCCACCTGGTCGGGGCCGGGCTGACCCATCTCCCGGATGTGCTTGTTGTGCCGCGGCTCCTGCTTCGTCTTGGCGTCGTTGAGCCGCCGGCGCAGGTCGTCGCGGGCGTCGTGCAGCGCCGCCCGCAGGTCCTCCTCGCTGGAGGTGGTCACGATCTTCTGCCGACCGGCGATCCAGCACTCCAGGGTGACCTTCTGACCGCGCGCCTCGCGGTCCTTGACCGACACCTCCAGCTCGGTGGCGTCGGCGTGGAACGCGGCGAGCCGCGCGTCCAGGGTGGCGAACTGCTCCACGATCCAGTTCCGGTCACCCTGCGAGAAGCCGGCGCCGACGCGCAGGCACTCGGCCACGGTCGCCGGGTTGCTCACCGCGCTCATCGCCGCACCTCCCGCTCGGTGCGGACGGAGCCGGTGGTACGCGGGCTGAGAATCATCGTCACTGACCTTTCTCCCATCGGACCTCGTGCCGTGCTGGCTCTCGGTTGATCAAATCCATACCCAGTCCGGGTCGTTCCCACGCCGCGAACCCGCCTTCCGATCCTGGTCACCCCCGGTGCGGCCCGCCCTGGCCGGCCACGCCCTAGCAGATCAAGACCTTGATCAGGTCGTTGTCCACAGGCCGTCCCGTCGTCCACAGCCCGGGGCCCGCCCGCTCGCCCCGCAGCGTCCACCCGGCCAGGCTCGGCACCGAGTCGACTCGCCACGGCAGGCCCTGGAAACCCCTGGGAGGGGACGATGTTCGATACGTACGTCACAATTGTCGGTAATGTGCTGACGGCCCCCGAGTGGCGCCGCACCACGCAGAGCAACACCCTGGTCGCCAACTTCAAGGTCGCCTCGACCGCCCGCCGGCTCGACCGGGACAGCGGCCGGTGGGTGGACGGCAACAGCCTCCGGGTCCGGGTCAACTGCTGGCGCAAGCTGGCCGAGGGGGTGGCCGCCTCGGTGATGGTCGGCGACCCGGTGGTGGTGGCCGGCCGCCTCTACACCCGCGACTGGACCGACGACGCCGGCAACCACCGCACCCTCTACGAGCTGGAGGCGATCGCGGTCGGGCACGACCTGTCCCGGGGACGGGGCCGTTTCCTGCGCAACAAGCCGACCATGGCCACCAGCACCGTCGAGGACGCCGAGGCGGCGGTCCGGGTGCAGGGCGAGCCGACCGAGCCGGTGCCGTACGAGCAGGCCCCGGCCGCGCCGGACGACCGGCCGTTCGACGACGACATCGAGTTCGCCGGGTTCGCCCCGTCCCGGGCCGGTGCGGAGCTGCCCGGCGCCGGCTTCGAGGGGCTGACCGACCCGTTCGACGAGGAGGTCGGCGACACCCCGGCCGCCGACGACGAGCTGGCCCCGGTGCCGGGGGACGGCGATCCGGCCGCCGGGGAGGCCGGGGAGGGTGAGCTGGACGCCGCATCGGAGGAGAGCCCCGTCGCGCCGGCCGGGCGGGGCCGACGTGGGCGCGGCCGGGTGCCGGTGCCCGCCTGAGCCGACGGGCCGGAGCCGGTGAGCTGCGGGGTGGTTCCGGCTCCGGCCCGACGGGGGCGTACGGACGGGGGCGGGGTGGTGACGCGGCGGCGTCGGCCACCCCGCCGTACGGCTAGGCTGGCCGGCCGGAGGTGGTGCGAGGTGCGTCAGGCGACCGCCGTGGCGAACGCGGCCGGGCTGGTGGCGGGGTACGCCCTGGACTCCCTGCTCGGCGACCCGCGTCGGTGGCATCCGGTGGCCGGCTTCGGCCACGCGGCCGGCGCCCTCGAACGGCGGGTCTACCGCCCCGACCGGGCCGCCGGAACGGTCTTCACCACGCTCGCCGTCGGCGCGCCGGTGCTGCTCGGCGCCGCCGCCACCGTGGCGACCCGGCGGCACCCGGTGCTGCGCGGCCTGCTCGTGGCCACCGGCACCTGGACGGTGCTGGGTGGGCGCACGCTGCGGCACGAGGCCGCCGTGATGGGCTCCGCCCTGCGTGGCGGCGACCTGCCGGCCGCCCGGCGCCGCCTGGGTCACCTCTGCGGGCGGGACCCGTCCGCGCTCGACGAGTCCGAGCTGGCCCGGGCCACCGTCGAGTCGGTCGCCGAGAACACCTCCGACGCGGTGGTCGCCCCGCTGCTCTGGGGAGCGGTCGCCGGGCTGCCCGGCCTGCTCGGCTACCGCGCCGCCAACACCCTCGACGCCATGGTCGGCCACCGCTCGCCGCGCTACGCCCGCTTCGGCACCCCGTCGGCCCGCCTCGACGACGTGCTCAATCTCGTCCCCGCCCGGCTGACCGGCCTGCTCACCATCGCCGTCGCGCCGACGGCGCACGGCGACCGGGCCCGCGCCTGGCACGTGTGGCGACGCGACCGCGCCGACCACCCGAGCCCGAACGCCGGCCAGTGCGAGGCCGCGATGGCCGGCGCCCTCGGCGTCCGGCTCGGCGGGCGCAACGTGTACTTCGGCCGCTCCGAGGTGCGGCCGTTCCTCGGCGACGGCCCCCGCCCCGAGGCGCGGCACCTCAAGCGGGCCGCCCGGATCTCCGGCGCCGTCGGGCTGGCCGCGCTCGGGATCGCCGCCGCCTGGCCGCTGACGGGCGGGCGGCTGGTGCAGGCGGTGGGCCGGCGAGGGCTGCGCGGCCTGGCTGCCGCCGTGGCGGCGCGGACCGCCGGCGGCGCGGCCCGGCCTGCTCCGGCGATCGGCGCAACGCCGGGCGGGGCACCGACCGGCTCGGCGGTCACCCGGATCCGGGCGGCACGCCCGACTGCTGCCGGCGCTGCGGCTGCCGTCGGCCGGGGGAGCGGGCGGTGAGCGGCGGGCTGCTGGTCGCCGGCACCACCTCCGACGCCGGCAAGAGCGTGCTCACCGCCGGCATCTGCCGCTGGCTGCACCGCCAGGGGGTCGCGGTGGCGCCGTTCAAGGCGCAGAACATGTCCAACAACTCCGCCGTGGTCGTCGGCCCCGACGGCCGGGGCGGGGAGATCGGCCGCGCCCAGGCGATGCAGGCCGCGGCCTGCGGGCTCGCCCCCGACCTGCGTTTCAACCCGGTCCTGCTCAAGCCCGGCAGCGACCTGGCCAGCCAGGTGGTCCTGCTCGGGGAGGCCGTCGACACCGTCACCGCCGGCAACTTCCGCGAGCTGCGGCCGAAGCTCGCCGAGACCGCGTACGCGGCCCTGGCCGAGCTGCGCGAGGCGTACGACGTGGTGATCTGCGAGGGCGCCGGCAGCCCGGCCGAGATCAACCTGCGGGCCGGCGACTACGTGAACATGGGGCTGGCCCGCCACGCCGGCCTGCCCACGATCGTGGTCGGGGACATCGACCGGGGCGGGGTGTTCGCCTCGATGTTCGGCACCCTCGCCCTGCTCGACCCGGCCGACCAGGCCCTCGTCGCCGGTTTTGTGATCAACAAGTTCCGGGGCGACCTGGGCCTGCTCCAGCCGGGGCTGGACATGCTGCACGGGGTCACCGGCCGCCCCACGTACGGGGTGCTGCCCTGGCACCTCGACCTCTGGCTCGACGCCGAGGACTCCCTGGCGTACGGGCGGGTGCTGGGCCGGCCGGCCGCGCCGCGCGGCACCGACTGGCTGGACGTCGCCGTGGTCCGGCTGCCCCGGATCAGCAACGCCACCGACGTCGAGGCGCTCGCCACCGAGCCCGGCGTACGGGTCCGGCTGACCGTCGAGCCCGCCGAGCTGGCCGCCGCCGACCTCGTCGTGCTGCCCGGGTCCAAGTCCACCGTCGCCGACCTGGCCTGGCTGCGCGAGACCGGCCTGGCCGACGCGGTCACCGCGCACGCCGCCGGCGGTCGGCCGCTGCTCGGCATCTGCGGCGGCTTCCAGATGCTCGGCCGGGCGATCCACGACCCGGTGGAGAGCCGCCGGGGCAGCGTCCCCGGGCTGGGCCTGCTGCCCGTCGAGATAACCTTCGACCGGCGCAAGACCGTCCGGCAGGCCGTCGGCACCGCCGCCGAGGGCGTCCCCGTGCGCGGCTACGAGATCCACCACGGGTACGTCTCCACCGCTGAGGAGACCCTGCCCCCGCTGCTGACCTACGCCGACGGCCAGGGCGAGGGCGCGCGGCTCGGGGCCGTGTACGGCACCCACTGGCACGGCGCGTTCGAGTCCGACGAGTTCCGCCGCCGGTTCCTCACCGAGGTGGCCCGGACGGCCGGGCGGCACGGCTTCCAGGTGGCACCGGACACCGCCTTCGCCGCCGCCCGCGAGCGCTCGCTGGACCTGCTCGGCGACCTGGTCGCCGAACACCTCGACACCGACGCGCTCTGGCGGCTGATCGAGACCGGCCCGCCGGCCGGCCTGCCCTTCATTCCGCCCGGCGCCCCTTCGGCGCCCTGACCGGCGCCGCCGACGGGCCGTCCGGTCAGGCGTGGCCCGGCCCGGCGGGGGCAGTCAGGCGCGGCCCGGTTCGGCCGGGGCAGGCAGGCGCGGCGCTGCCGGGCCGGCAAGGGGTTCAGGGGCGGATGTCGGCGGGCTCGTCGGAGAGCGGCAGTCCCGCCTCCCGCCACGCCTGCACGCCGCCGATCATGTCGGTCGCGTTGCGCAGCCCCAGCGCCTGCAGGCTCGCCGCCGCCAGGCTGGAGCCGTAGCCGTGCCGGCACACCACGACGATCTCCCGGTCGTACCCGGTCGCCTCGGGGATGCGCCACTCGCTCGCCGGGTCCAGCCGCCACTCCAGCACCGTCCGCTCGATGACGATCGCGCCGGGCAGGTCACCCTGCTCGCGGCGCTGCGGCTCGGTGCGGATGTCGACCAGCAGTGCCCCGGCCCGTACCGCCTCGACCGTCTCCTGCGGACTCAGCCGGCGCAGCCCGGCACGGGCCTGTTCCAGCAGGGCGTCCACGCCCGGACTCATCACGTCATGCAGCACATCCAGATCATGCCGGTCACCACGAGCGACCGGCGGGCGAACGGTCGGGCGGGGGACGGAACCAGGCTCACGGGGGACAACACTGCGATTGCCCGACGGAACCAGGGCCGGCGGCCACCGGGTCGGGCGTCGGCGGCCGTCCGGGCGGCGCTAGCGTCGGCCGGGTGACGGGGGAGCGCGAGGACGCCGGCGAGGGGCCCGGCCGGCCGCGGGTGGCGGTGGTCGAGGCGTACGCGACGGTGGCCCGGCGGCTGCTGGCCCGGCCGGCGCGGCTGGGGCGTACCCGGCTGGTGGCCGTCGACGGGCCCAGCGGCGCGGGCAAGAGCGTCTTCGCCGCCCGCCTCGCGGACGCCCTCGCCGCGCTGCCCGGCGGCGCGCGACCACCGGTCGTGCACACCGACGACCTGCTCGACGGATGGGACGACCAGTTCACCTTCTGGTCCCGGCTGGAGGAGCGGGTGCTGGCGCCGCTGCGGGCCGGGCGACCCGGCGGGTACCAGCGCTACAGCTGGGTGCGGCGCGGCTTCCTGCCCCGGGTGCTGCCGGTGCCGGTGGCACCGGTGCTGCTGGTGGAGGGGGTGAGCGCGGCGCGGGCGGCGATCCGGCCGGAGCTGAGCCTGGCGGTGTTCGTCACCGCCCCGGCGCCGCTGCGGCGGGCCCGGGCGCTGGACCGCGACGGCCCGCAGATCCTGCCCGAGCTGCGCCGCTGGCACGCCGGGGAGCGGGCACACTTCGCCGCCGACCGCACCGCCGCGCACGCGGACCTGGTGGTGGACGGCGCGCCGGCGCTGCCGCACGACGCCGCGCGCTATCTCGTGCGCCACCCGGACAGCTGCGCCGACGCGGCCTCGAAGGGTGCCCGGCGGTAAGGGCGGAATACGATGCCGGTCATGACCACACCGATCATGTCCGAGTCCGAGGTGCGGGCCGCCGTCGAGCGGGAACTGCCCGGTGTCCGTGCCGACCTGGAACGACTCGTCCGCATCCCCGGCATCGCCTTCGAGGGCTTCGACCACTCGCACGTCGAGCGCTCCGCCGAGGCGGTCGCGGAGCTGCTGCGCGGCTGCGGCCTCGACACCCGGATCGTGCGCTCCGGCGGCCAGCCGGCGGTGATCGGGACGAAGCCCGCCCCGCCCGGCGCCCCCACCGTCCTGATGTACGCCCATCACGACGTGCAGCCGGTCGGCGACCTGTCGCTGTGGGAGTCCGACCCGTTCGAGCCGGTCGAGCGGGACGGCCGCCTCTACGGCCGGGGCGCCGCCGACGACAAGGCCGGCATCATGGCGCACGTCGCGGCGCTGCGCGCCTTCGGCGACCGCCTCCCGGTCGGCGTGGTCCTCTTCATCGAGGGCGAGGAGGAGTACGGCTCCGACTCGCTGGAGCAGCTGCTCGCCGAGCACCGCGACGAGATCGCCTCCGACGTGATCGTGATCGCCGACTCCACCAACTGGGACGTCGGCGTGCCGGCGCTGACCACCTCGCTGCGCGGCATCGTCAACTGCTTCGTCGAGGTGCGCACCCTCGATCACGCGGTGCACAGCGGCATGTTCGGCGGTGCGGTGCCGGACGCGCTGACCGCGCTGGTCCGGCTGCTGGCCACCCTGCACGACGACGCCGGTGACGTGGCCGTCGAGGGCCTCATCGGGCGGGAGGGCGCCGTCGTCGACTACCCGGAGGACCGGTTCCGCGCCGAGGCCGGGCTGGTCGAGGGGGCCGCGCTCTTCGGCACCGGCCGGATCACCGACCGGCTCTGGACCAAGCCCGCCCTGGCGGTGCTCGGCGTCGACGCCCCGGCCACCGGCGAGGCGCCGAACGCGCTGGTCCCGTCCGCGAAGGCCAAGCTCAGCGTCCGGCTGGCACCGGGCGACGACCCGAAGCGGGCGTACGCGACGCTCCGCACCCACCTGGAGAAGCACGCCCCGTGGGGTGCCCAGGTGACGGTCACCTTCGAGCACGACGGCGATCCCTGCGTCATCGACGCCTCCGGGCCGATGTTCGACGCCGCCCGGGACGCCTTCCGCAGCGCCTGGGACGGCACCGACCCGGTGGACATCGGCGTCGGCGGCTCCATCCCGTTCATCGCCACCTTCCAGGAGATGTTCCCGCAGGCCGCGATCCTGGTCACCGGCGTGGAGGACCCGCACGCGCGGGCGCACGGCCCGAACGAGAGCCTGCACCTCGGCGAGTTCGCCCGGGTGTGCCTGGCCGAGGCGCTGCTGCTGGCCCGGGTCGCCGAGGCGGGGCGCCAGGCCGGTTAGGTGACGGAGCCGTAACTTCGGGGTCGATGTCGGAGTTTGCGGTGTGTCGGGCGCAGGGCTGTTATAGCCTTTCGAACATGCGTACGAACGACGTGATGACGCGGCTCGAAGCCGCCGTGAGTGCTCTGGGGGACGTCGACGTCTCCGCGTGGCCCGAGGACACGCTCAAGGACCAGCTCGGCGAGCTCTCGGCCGCGCTGGTCGCCCTCGACGGGGTCCTCTCCCGGGTCGCCGACGAGGTCCGCGCCCGGGGCCTGCGCATCGAGGAACCCGTCTCGGCCTGACCCGCGCCGCCCACCAGGTCGGCCCGGGCACGGCAATGCCCGGGTGGTGTCGGAGGTGGCTGGCAGGATGGGGCCGTGCGGTTCCTCGACCTGGCAGCCACCTCCGCGGCCGTCGGCGCCACCAGCGGCCGACGGGCCAAGGTGGAGCTGCTCGCCGCCGCGCTGCGCTCGCTCGACGAGTCCGAGGTGCCGGCCGGCTCCGGTTACCTCTCCGGTGAGCTGCGCCAGCGGCAGACCGGCGTCGGCTGGGCCGCCCTGCGCGACCTCCCCGCACCGGCCGCCGAGCCGACGCTGACCGTGGCCGGCGTGGACGCGGCGATCGACCGGATCGCGGCGGTCCGCGGGCCGGGCTCGCAGGCCCGCCGACGGGAGCTGCTGGGCGCGCTCTTCGCCGCCGCCACCGCCGAGGAGCAGCGACTGCTGGTCGGGCTGTTCAGCGGCGAGCTGCGCCAGGGGGCCCAGGCGGGTCTGCTCGCCGACGCCATCGCCCGGGCCGCCGAGGTGCCGGTGGCCGCCGTCCGCCGCGCCCTGCTGCTCGCCGGCGACCTGCGCGCGGTGGCGGTCGCCGCGCTCTCCGGCGGCGCCGCCGCGCTGGCCGGTTTCGGGCTCCAGGTGGGGCGTCCGCTCGCTCCGATGCTGGCGCAGAGCGCCCCGTCGGTCGACGCGGCGCTCGACGCCACCGGCGTACCGGCGGTGGTGGACGTCAAGCTCGACGGCATCCGGATCCAGGTGCACCGCTCCGGCGGCGACATCGCCGTCTTCACCCGCAGCCTCGACGAGATCACCTTCCGGGTGCCCGAGGTGGTCGCGGCCGTGCGCGCGCTGCCCGCCCGCGAGCTGGTGCTCGACGGCGAGGCGATCGGGCTGGACGCCACCGGCCGGCCGCTGCCTTTCCAGCAGACCTCCAGCCGCGCCGCCCGCCGCACCACGCCCAGCACCACCGGCGCGGCCCCGGTCGCCCCGGCGGTGCTCGCCGCCGCCGAGACGACCGGCCAGACCGTGCTGACGCCGTACTTCTTCGATTTGCTGCACCTCGACGGGGAGGACCTGATCGACCGGCCCGGCCGGCAGCGGTGGGCGGCGCTGGCCGGCGCGGTCGACGAGTCGCTGCTGGTCGGGCGGATGACGGTGGACGACGCCGAGCAGGCCGGCGCGGCCTTCGCCGCCGCGCTCGACGCGGGCCAGGAGGGCGTCGTGGTGAAGGCGCCGGACGCGCCCTACGACGCGGGCCGGCGCGGTGCGGCGTGGGTGAAGGTCAAGCCTCGGCACACCCTCGACCTGGTGGTCCTGGCCGTGGAGTGGGGCAGCGGCCGGCGGCAGGGCTGGCTCTCCAACCTGCACCTCGGCGCACGGGACCCGCACACCGGCGACTTCGTCATGCTCGGCAAGACGTTCAAGGGCCTCACCGACGAGCTGCTGCGCTGGCAGACCGAGCGGTTCCTGGCGCTGGCCGTCGAGCGCGGCGACTGGGTGGTCCGGGTACGCCCCGAGCAGGTGGTCGAGATCGCCTTCGACGGGGTGCAGACCAGTTCCCGCTACCCGGGCGGGATGGCCCTGCGCTTCGCCCGGGTGGTGCGCTACCGGGAGGACAAGACCGCCGCCGAGGCGGACACCATCGACATGGTGCGGGCGATCCACGCCGGGCGAGCCGGCGGCTGAGCCCGCCGGCCGGTGACGCTCGGGCCGCCCGGGATCAGGAGGTCGACAGCGATCGGGCGTAGTTGACCTGGTTGTTGATGTGCTGCACCTGGCCCTGGTCCACCACCGGGATGCGAGCCACGTACTGGTGGGCGCCGTTGACCACCGTCACCTGCACCGTCCCGTGGTGGCGGGTCTCCTTGACCAGCAGGAAGAACAGGCTGAAGAACGTCAGGCAGAAGAAGCCCACGATGGCGCAGACCAGTGCCCAGGTCGCGATCTTCTCCTCCTTCTGCCAGTAGTCCGCCACGTGCCAGGACGCGCCGGCCAGCGGCAGCACCCCGGCCGGCGTCCGGATCACCGGCGGGGTCACCACGATCTCGGCGATCTGCACCGCCACCACCTCCGGCCAGGCCGGGTGGTAACCGGCGGGCGGCAGCGCCGGCGCGGACACCGGCGGGTACGGCCCGGGCCGGATCGCCCCGGGCGGCGCGGAGAACGGCGCGGGCGGCATCGCCGGCGGTGCCGAGAAATGGACCGGCGGCGCGGCGAACTGGGCCGTCACGGGCGGCGCGGAGTGCGGAACCGGCGGCACCGCCGGCAGCGGCGCGGTGGGCGGGGAGTGCGGGGGGAACTGCGCGGTGGGCGGTGCCGGTGGCATGGCGCCCCACGGGTCGTAGGCCGGGGAGGTCGCCGTCACCGGCTCGGCCGTGGGCATCGTGGGGTCAGGGTTCACCGGCTCGTCGATCACGGGCGGACACTACAACGTCCCCCGCTGTCCCGGGAGCCGCCCGAGTGTCCGGTTCCACCCGGCCGGGCAGCGCGCCGGCCGGGCGATCAGGCTCAGGTGACCGGTTCGGCGGCCCGGTCGACCGGCCCCTTCGGCGCGTCCAGCCCCGCCGCGCGCCGGGCCTCCCGCCGGGCGACCCAGCCGTAGCCGAAGAGCGACATCGCGGCGAAGAGCCACCACTGGACGACGTAGCCGAAGTTCTGCCAGTTGTTGGTGTGCCCGATCGGTACCGCGCGGAAGGCCGGATCGTCCGCCGGGGTCTGCTCGTCCAGCAGCAGGTACGCCCCGTGCAGCGGGTACGGCAGCTCGCGGGCGAGCTTGTCGACGGTGACCCGGCGGGTCTCCAGCCGGCCCTCGCGCCGGTCCACGCCGGCCCCGCCGGTCTCGGTGGGGTGCACCCGACCGACCACGGTCACCTCGCCGGTGGGCAGGGCGGGCACCTGCGGCATGGCCATCGCGCCACCCGGCGCGGGCGGGATCCAGCCCCGGTCGACCAGCACGGCCGTGCCGTCGGCCAGCACCAGCGGGGCGAGCACCTCGAAGCCGACCTTGCTCTCGACCGTCCGGCCCCGGACCAGGATCACGTTCGCGGCGTCGTACCGGCCGGTGGCGGTGACCCGGCTCCATTCCGCGCGCTCGGCGGGGGCCGGGCCGACCGAGCCGGCACCGCCGGTGGGCGCGGGCAGCGCCTCGCGCAGCGGCGCGGGGGTGCCCCGGCTGCCGGCGTCGATGCGTTCGTTGACCGCCGTGCGCTGCTCGTAGCGGTCCAGCTGCCAGTTGCCGAGCTGCACCATCACCGCGGCGGCGACCAGGGTCAGCGCGAGGATGCCCAGCCATCGTGGCGTCAGGAGGAACCGGTACACAGCACGAGGCTACCCGTATGACCGTCGCCACTGACCGCGCCGGCCCGGGGCGTCGACCGGTCGGCGGCCGCCACGCGTCGGTGTGGACGGGTATGGTCACGCGAGCGGATTTCCGGTCGTGATCGTCCCGGTCGTCCGCGTACCACCACCCGTCGCCCGCGAGGAGTCGATGATGACCGCCGTGCCGCGCCTCGTGCTCAGCGCGCCGTCCTCCGGACACGGCACCAACGCGCTGGCCATCGGCCTGCTGGCCGCCCTCGCCGACCGGGGCCTGGACGTCGCCGGCTTCAAGGTCGGCCCGGACCACGTCGACGCCGCGTACCTCGGGCTCGCCGCCGGTCGGCCCGGGCGCAACCTCGACGCGCGGCTGGTCGGCGCCGACCGGCTCGGGCCGCTCTTCGCGCACGGCGCCGCCGGCGCCGGCCTGGCCGTGGTGCAGGGCACCATGGGGCTGTACGACTCGGTGGCCGGGCGCCCCGAGGCGGAGTCCACGGCGGCCGTGGCCACCACCCTGCGCAGCCCGGTCGTGCTGGTGGTGGACGTGGCCGCGATGGGGCAGTCGGTGGCCGCCCTGGTGCACGGCTTCCGCTCCTACGACGACCAGCTCTGGTTGGGCGGGGTGATCCTCACCCAGGTCGCGTCGCCCCGGCACGAGGCGATGCTGCGGGCGGCGCTGGACGACGTCGACGTCCCCGTCTACGGCGCGCTGCGCCGGCACGAGCTGCCCCCGGTGCTGCCCGCCCGGCGGCACGGCGTGCTGCCGGTGGTCGGCGGCGACGCCGAGGCGGCCCGCGCGGTGCGGCGCCTCGGCGAGGCGGTGGCCGGCACCGTCGAGCTGGACCGGCTGCTCGCGCTGGCTCGCTCCGCGCCCGCGCTCTCCGTCGAGCCCTGGTCGCCGTCGCCGGCCGTGCCCGTGGAGGGTCGTCCGCTGGTCGCGCTGGCGGGTGGGCCGGGCGGCAGCTACAGCTACGCGGAGACCGCCGAGCTGCTGCGCGCGGCGGGCGCCGAGGTGGTCACCGTCGACCCGCTGCGCGACGAGGCGCTGCCCGCCGGGACCCGCGCGCTGGTCGTCGGCGCCGGCCTGCCCGAGTCGTACGCCGATGAGCTCTCCGCCAACCGCAGGCTCTGCATCGCGGTGGCCGAGCTGGCCCGCACCGGCCGCCCGGTGCTGGCCGAGGGGACGGGCCTGCTCTGGCTGGCCCGCGAGCTGGACGGCCGGCCGATGTGCGGGGTGCTGGACGCGATCGGCGCCAGCCGCGACGGCCTGGTCGTCGGGTACCGGGAGGCGACTGCCCGCACCGCCAGCGTGGTCGCCGAGGCCGGTGCCACGGTGGTCGGCTACAAGCAGCACGGCGCCGTGCTCACGCCCCGGGCCGGCGAGCGCCCGGCGTGGAGCTGGGAGGGCGGGTCACCCGAGGGGTTCGTGTGGCGGGGCGTGCACGCCTCCCAGCTGGGCCTGCACTGGGCGGCCCATCCGGCGATCGCGACCCGGCTGGTGTCGGCGGCCGGGATCGCCGAGGGCGTCGGAGCGCCGGCGTGATCGGGCAGGTGGCGGTGCGCCGCTTTCCGGACCTGACCGTCTCCACCCCGCGGATCGAGGTGCGCCGGCTGGTGGCGGCGGACGCGGACGCGGTCGACGAGGTCTTCGCCGACCGGCAGACCCAGCGCTGGCTGCCGCTGGCCGACGCCACCGGGCAGATCGACGGGCAGGCCTGGTGCACGGACCTGGCCCGGCAGCGGCGCGACAGCGGCGACGGCGACCACTACGCGGTCCTGCGCCGCGAGGACGCCCGGGTGGTCGGCTGCCTCTGGACCCGGCGCACCGACTGGGGCGCCCGGCTCACCGAGGTGTCGTACGCCCTCGCCCCGGACGCCCGCGGGTTCGGGCTGGCCGCCGAGGCGGTGGACGCGCTGGCCATCGCCCTGATCCTGGAGCACGGCTTCCAGCGGGTCGAGCTGCGGGTGGCGCCGGGCAACGTGGCGTCCCGCCGGGTGGCCGAGAAGGCCGGCTTCAGCTACGAGGGCCTGCTGCGCAATGCCGGCTTCGTCCGGGGGGCCCGCGTCGACCTGGAACTCTGGTCCCTGGTCGCCGCCGACCTGCACTGACCCCGGCCGCCGACCTGCAAGGAGTCGGCCACCGCCTGCGAGACGGAAGCGCCGCGTCAGGAACCGCACCGTTCCTGACGCAGCGCTCCCGGTATCCGGGTGGGGCGAGCCGGGCTCACCCCACGATGCGGTCCGACGGTGGGGTGAACTGGCGGGTGGGCGCGCCCTTGAGACCGTCGCGCAGCGTCTGGGCGACCGCGGCGATGGGGATCTGGGACTGGCCGTCGCCCACCGCGTTGAACGGGTTGTCCGGGTCGGCGATGAAGCTCGCCGCCGCCAGCTCGGGCGTGTAGCCGACGAACCAGGCCGTCCGGGTGCTGTCCGTGGTACCGGTCTTGCCGGCCACCGGGCGGCCCACCGTGCCGCGGACGCTGTCCGCCGTGGACCAGCCTCCGCAGTTGCCCTTCGCCGGGGTGTCCCCGGTCGGGCAGCGGGCGGCGTCGGTGGCGGCCCGGGCGGCGTCCGCGCTGACCACCTGGCGGCAGCGCGGCTTGGCCACCTCCCGCTCGATCCCGGACGCCGTCCGGTACGTCGCCGGGGTGCCGTCCCGGTTGGTGATCGACACGACCGGCATCGCCTCGCAGTACCGCCCGTCGGCGGCGATCGCGGCGTACGCGTTGGCCATCTCCAGCGGGGTGGCGTCGGACACGCCCAGGGTGAACGCGCCCCACTTCTTGGCCTTGGCGGGGGAGGCGTGGTCCCGGTCCACGTCGGTACGCCAGCGCAGCCCGAGCTGTTCGGCGAGGCGTACCCCGCGGTCCGCGCCGATCTGCTCCTCCAGCTGCACGAAGTAGGTGTTCACCGACTTGCCGAAGCCGGACCACATGGTCTGCCGGCCGGTCATCGCGCCGCTGGCGTTGGACGGGGACCACCCGTCGTAGACGGCGGACCGGTACCGGTGCGGCGAGTCGTAGGTGGTGGAGAGCGGCAACCCGGCGTCCAGCGCGGCCAGCATCGGGAACATCTTGAACGTCGATCCGGCCTGGTAGCCGGGGAGGCTGCCGCCGCCGAGCAGGGGCGCCACGGTGTTCGGGAAGTTCGCCTTGACGTTGGGGCCGGCCTCCGGGTTGGAGCTGGGCCCGTTCTCGGCCAGGTCCAGCGAGTACGTCCGGTTCACCGCCATCGCCTTGATCCGGCCGGTGCCCGGTTCGGCGACCACGATGCCGTTGGCGAAGGGGCTGCCGACGTTCTCCTTCGCGCCGACGTTCTTCTCCGCCGCCGCCTGGATCTTCGGGTCGAGGCTGAGCACGATCCGGTAGCCGCCCCGGCGCAGCTTGTCCATCCGCTCCAGCCGGTTCTCGCCGAACGCGGGCTGCGCGCTCCACCAGTTCTTCACGTAGTCGCAGGCGAAGCCCCAGGTCTGGTACCGGCTGGGCAGGGAGACGCAGTCGTTCGCCGGGCTGGTGACCCGGGTCCGGATCGGCTCGGACCGGGCCGCCGCGGCGGCGTCCGGCGACAGGTAGCCGAGCTGGGCCATCCGGTCGAGCACGTAGTTGCGGCGCCCGGTGGCGTCCTTCTGGTCCGAGGTGATCGGGTCGTACTCGGAGGGGGACTTGACCAGCCCGGCGAGGGTGGCCGCCTCGACCGGGGTGAGGGTGGCCGGGGTCTTGGAGAAGAAGATCTGCGAGGCGGCGTAGATGCCGTACGCCCGGTGGCCGAAGTACGCCGAGTTCAGGTAGCGCTCCAGGATCTCGTCCTTGGTCAGCTCCTTCTCGATGTCCAGGGCCATCCGCATCTCCCGGACCTTGCGCAGGCTGGTCTGCTGGGTGGCCTCCTGGACCTCCTTCGGGGTGGTGGCGCTGTCCCGCAGGGCCATCCGGACGTACTGCATGGTGAGCGTCGAGGCACCCTGGGAGACGCCGTTGGAGCGGGCGTTCGCCACGAAGGCGCGGGCGACGCCCTTCGGGTCGACGCCGTGGTGCTGGTAGAAGCGGTTGTCCTCGGCGGCGATGATCGCCTGCTGGATGTTCGGCGACATGTCCGACAGCTTCGTGTACTGCCGGTACTCCTCGTAGAACATGGTCAGGATCGTCCTGCCGTCGGGGGCGTAGAGGTACGACGTCTCGGCCGGCAGCGCGGTGCGCAGGATGTTCGTCTTCTGCTCCACGGCGTGGGCGGTGGCCTTGGCGCCGAGGCCGGTGACCGCGGCCAACGGGTAGGCCACGGCGGCGACGACGATGCCGGCGATCAGCCCGGCGCGAAGGAGGGGAACGGAACGACCAGCGGCAGCAAGGGGTCGGTTGCTCACATGGTCAAGTTATGACATTTCCGATTCGGAAATGAGAAGAATTCATAAACGGGCGGGCCTGCTGCCGAGCGGTGACGCGCCCCACGTCGGGATGCGCTGTCCCCTACGGCGGCTTCCCGGCAGGATCACGGACATGCGTGGTCAGCTGATCGAGGTGCCCCTGGGCACCGGGCCGGTGCCCGACCTGGGGCACCACGGGGACGTCGAGGCCACCCCGGGCCTGGTGGACCTGGCCGTCAACGTCCGCCGGGACACCATGCCGGACTGGCTGGCCGACCCGCTGACCGCCTCGCTGGCGGAGCTGGCCGCGTACCCGGACCCCGGGCCCGCCCGCGCGGCCGTCGCGGCCCGGCACGGCCGTCCCCCGGAGGAGGTACTGCTCACCGCCGGTGCCGCCGAGGGCTTCGTGCTGCTGGCCCGCGCGCTGGCCGGGGTACGTCGCCCGGTGGTGGTGCACCCGCAGTTCACCGAGCCGGAGGCGGCGTTGCGCGCCGCCGGCCACCAGGTGGAGCGGGTGCTGCTCGACCCCGCCGACGGCTTCCGGTTCGACCCGGCGCGGGTCCCCGCCGACGCCGACCTGGTCATGATCGGCAACCCGACCAACCCCACCTCCGTCCTGCACCCCGCTGCCGACCTGGCCGCCCTGGCCCGGTCGGGCCGGGTGCTCGTCGTCGACGAGGCGTTCGCCGACACCACCGCAGCCCCCGGCGTGCCCGGCGAGCCCGAGTCGCTGGCCGGCCGGCGCGACCTGCCCGGACTGGTGGTGGTGCGCAGCCTCACCAAGACCTGGGGGCTGGCCGGCCTGCGGATCGGCTACCTGCTCGGCGAGGCCGCGCTGCTGGACCGGCTTGCCGCCGTCCAGCCGCTCTGGGCCGTCTCCACCCCGGCGCTCGCCGCCGCCACCGCCTGCGCGTCGCCCACCGCCGTCGCGGCCGAGCGCGAGATCGCCGCGCGGCTCGCCGCCGACCGCGACCATCTGGTCGCGCGCCTGTCGGCCCTGCCCGGGGTACGCGTCGCGGGCCGCCCGGCCAGCGCCTTCGTCCTGCTGCACCTGGCCGGTGCCGACCGGGTACGGGAGACGCTGCGCGAGCGCGGCTGGGCCGTCCGGCGCGGGGACACCTTCCCCGGCCTGGGGCCGGACTGGTTGCGGGTGGCCGTACGCGATCCGGCGACCACCGACGCGTTCATCGAGGTACTGGCCGAGATCCTGGAGGCATGATGCTGGAGACCACCATCGCGGCGATCGGGCCGCTCGACGAGCCGGCGATGGCCGCCGCGCGCGACCTCCAGGCCCGCCTGACCAAGCCCGCCGGCTCCCTCGGCGCCCTCGAGGATCTCTCCGTACGCCTCGCCGGGCTGGCCGGCGCGTGCCCGCCGCCGCTGCCCGAGCCGGCCGCGGTGGCGATCTTCGCCGGTGACCACGGTGTGCACGCCCAGGGGGTGACTCCCTGGCCGCAGGAGGTCACCGCTCAGATGATCGCCAACTTCCTGGCCGGCGGTGCGGTGGTGAACGCGTTCGCCCGCCAGGCCGGTGCCTCGGTCACCGTGGTCGACGTCGGCGTGGCCACCCCGCTCCCGGTCGACCCGGACGACGCCGGGGCCCTCGGCCCGCGCCTGGTCGCCGCGAACGTCCGCCGGGGCACCCGGGACATGACCGTCACGGCGGCGCTGACTCGGGACGAGGCCCGCGCGGCGCTGGAGACCGGCATCCGGATCGCCGGCGAACTCGTCGACGCCGGGGCGGGCATCCTGCTCACCGGCGACATGGGCATCGGCAACACCACCCCGTCGGCGGCGCTGGTCGCCGCGCTCACCGGCACCGACCCGGCCGAGACCACCGGGCGGGGCACCGGGGTGGACGACGAGACGTACCGGCGCAAGGTCGGCGTGGTGCGGACCGCGCTCGCCCGGCACCGGCCCGACCCGGCCGATCCGCTCGGCGTGCTCGCCGCCGTCGGCGGGCTGGAGCACGCGGCGCTGGCCGGCCTGATCCTCGGTGCCGCCGCTCGCCGCGTCCCGGTGCTGCTGGACGGGGTGATCGCCGCCGGCGCCGCGCTCGTCGCCGCGGCCCTGGCCCCGGCGGCGGTCGGCGCGATGGTCGCCGGGCACCGCTCCGCCGAGCCGGGGGCCACCGTGGCGCTGCGCCACCTCGGCCTGGACCCGCTGATCGACCTCGGCCTGCGCCTCGGCGAGGGCACCGGCGCGCTGCTGGCGCTGCCGGTGGTCACCGGCGCGGTCCGGGTGCTGCACGAGGTCGCCACCTTCGACTCGGCGGGGGTCTCCGAGAAGTGAACGAGCGAGGCATCCGGCCCGGTGGCGGGCCGCCGCGCGCCGCCGCGCAGCCCGGCGGGGTGGCGGCGTGAGCGCCAGCCCGTACCCTCTCGGCCTGCGGCTGACCGGGCGGCGGGTGGTCGTGGTGGGCGGGGGAGCGGTCGCCACCCGGCGGGTGCCGGCGCTGCTGGACGCCGGGGCGGACGTCTTCCTCGTCGCGCCGGAGCTGACCCCCGCGCTGCACGCCCACGTCGACGCCGGCCGGCTGCACTGGGCGCCGCGCCGGTTCGCCCCCGCCGATTTGGACGGCGCCTGGCTGGTCCAGGTCGCCGTGGACGACCCGCTCGCCGCCGCCTCGGTCAGCGCCGCCGCCGCCGAGCGCCGGATCTTCTGCGTCCGGGCCGACGACCGCCTGGCCGCCACCGCGTGGACGCCGGCGGTGACCCGGCACGGGCCGGTCACCGTGGCGGTGTTCGGCGGGGGCGACCCGCGCCGGGCGATGGACGTCCGGGACGCCGTTAGGGAGCTGCTGACCGTCCGCACCGGCCTGGCCGCCGCCGGACGGGGCGCGACGCCGGGGGAGGCCGCGCCCGGGCGGGTGGCGCTGGTGGGGGCCGGTCCGGGCGACCCGGAGCTGATCACCGTCAAGGGCTGGCGGCTGCTCACCGAGGCGGACGTGGTGGTCGCCGACCGGCTGGTGCCGGGGCTGCTCCTGGACGAGCTGCGCCCCGACGTCGAGCTGGTGGACGCCTCCAAGATCCCGTACGGGCCGTCCCGCGCCCAGGAGGAGATCAACCGCATCCTGGTGGACCGGGCACTGGCCGGGAAGGTCGTGGTCCGGCTCAAGGGCGGCGACCCGTACGTCTTCGGCCGGGGCGGCGAGGAGCTGCTGGCCTGCGCCGAGGCGGGCGTACCGGTGACCGTGGTGCCGGGCGTGACCAGCGCGATCGCCGTGCCGGCGGTGGCCGGTGTCCCGGTCACCCACCGGGCGGTGGCCCACGAGTTCACCGTGGTGTCCGGGCACGTCGCGCCGGACTCGCCGGACTCGCTGGTGCGGTGGCCCGCCCTGGCCGGGCTGCGCGGCACCCTGGTCGTCCTGATGGGGCTGAAGAACCTCGCCGCGATCACCGCGACGCTCACCGCGCACGGCAAGGATCCGGCCACCCCGGTCGCCGTGATTCAGGAGGGCACCACCGGCTCCCAGCGCTCGCTGCGCTCCACGCTCGGCGCGGTCGCCGACGACGTGGTCGCCGCTGGCCTGCGCCCCCCGGCCATCGTGGTGATCGGCGACGTGGTCGGCGCCCTCGACACCTGACCCCCTCGGCGCCCCGCGCGCACCCGGCCCCGATTTGCGGCGTGTCGGGGCGTCCGCGCACGGGGAAACCCCGACACGCCGCAAACCGGGGCGAGGGCGTGGGCGGAGACGCGGCGGCGGCCGGGGAGGGATCTCCCCGGCCGCCGTCGTCGCTGCTCAGGTCACTGCTTGAGCATGTTGTCCAGCAGCATCGCGCACTTGATCAGGCCCAGGTGGCTGTACGCCTGCGGGTGGTTGCCCAGGCCGCGCTCGGCGAGCGGGTCGTACTGCTCGGGGAGCAGCCCGGTCGGGCCCGCGGTGTCGACCATCTGCATGAACAGCTCCTCCGCGTCGGTGCGGCGGCCGGTGCGCAGGTACGCCTCGATCAGCCACGCCGTGCAGATGTGGAAGCCGCCCTCCCGGCCCGGCAGGCCGTCGTCCCAGTGGTACCGGTAGACGACCGGGCCGCTGCGCAGGTCCGCCTCGATCTTGAGCACGGTGGAGAGGAAGCGCGGGTCGTCGCCCGGCAGCAGCCCCGACAGGCCGATCCAGAGCGAGGAGGCGTCCATGTCCTCGTCGCCGTACGCGACGCTGTACGCCTCGACCTCCTCGTGCCAGCCGTTGTCGAGCACGTTGGCGCCGATCCGGTCGCGCAGCTCCACCCACTCCGGCCGGTCCTCGCCGCCGTGCTGGCGCATGACGTGCAGCGCCCGGTCGACGGTCATCCAGCACATCACCTTGGAGAAGATGTGGTGCCGCGGGGGGAGGCGGGCCTCCCAGATGCCGTGGTCGGGCTCGTGCCAGCGGCGGCGGACCGCCTCGACCATGTTTTCCAGCACCCGCCACTCGTCGTCGCGCACCGAGCCCCGGGCGTCGGCGACGGCGGCGATCAGGTCCGCGATCGGGCCGAAGACGTCGAGCTGGAGCTGGTGGTTGGCGAGGTTGCCCACCCGGACCGGCCGGGAGCCGGCGTAGCCGGGCAGGGTGTCGATGACCGCCTCGGCACCCAGCTCGTAGCCGTCGACCGTGTAGAGCGGGTGCAGCCGCTCCGGGTGGCCGCCGGTGCGCTCGATGCAGCCGTCCACCCAGCGCAGCAGCGCCTCCGCCTCCTCGATGGAGCCGAGGTCGACCAGCGCGCGGGCGGTCATCGCCGCGTCCCGCAGCCAGCAGTAGCGGTAGTCCCAGTTCCGGACGCCGCCCAGCTCCTCCGGCAGCGAGGTGGTCGCCGCGGCCAGGATCGAGCCGGTCGCCTCGTGGCAGAGGCCGCGCAGCGTGAGCGCGCTCCGGGCGACCAGCTCACGGGCGGTGGTCGGCAGCCGCAGCGAGGCCACCCAGTCCTTCCACGGCTGCTCGGCCCTGGCCTGGCGCTCGTGGATCGGGACGGCGTGGTGCTCCAGGCTGTGGGTGCCGAAGCGCAGCTCCAGCACCACCTGACCGCCGGCCGCGGAGAGGTCAACCACCGCGTGGGCGGTCTCGTAGCCGCCGTCGTTGGTGACGTCCCACTCGACGCCGGGGGCGTAGAGCGCGGCCGGCTCGTTGGAGCCGAGCACCAGCAGCCCGTCGTCCATCGGCTGGAGCTGGACGGCGACCTGGCCGAACTCCGGGCGCGGGGCGAAGTCGATGCGGGCCTTGCCGGAGCCGGTCAGCACCCGGACCAGGGTCGAGTCGCCGGTGATGATCGCCGGGCCGTCGGGGGTGGTCTCCCGGGCCGGCAGGTCGAGCCAGTCGGTGACGGTGAGCCCGGACCAGCGGGTCTCCACGGTCATGGTGCCGCTGCGGTAGCGCTGCCCGAGCGGGATGCCACCGCGCTCCGGCCCCACTGTGAAGTGGCCGGCGGGGCTGCCGCCGACCAGGTCGGCGAAGATCGCCGCCGAGTCCGGCTTGGGGTGACAGAGCCAGCTCACCTTGGCCTCGGGCGTGAGCAGGGCGACCGTCCGGCCGTTGGCGAGCATCGAGTGCCGCTCGATCGGGACGGCCCGCTCGCCGAAGAGCCAGTGCCGGCGGGTCTCCAGCAGCAGGCCCAGGGCCCGGGCCGCGTCGAGCGGCTCGGCCACCCGGAAGTGGGCCTGGGTGTCCCCGGGGCCGATCTTGATGCCGATGTCCGGCCCGTGCAGGTTGCCGAAGGCGTTCTCGTCGGTGACGTCGTCGCCGATGAAGAGCACGGCACTGGCCGAGAGCTGGGTACGCAGCTGGTCGACGGCGGTGCCCTTGTGGGTGGCGACCACCGACAGCTCGATGACCTCCTTGCCCTGGGTGACCGTGACGTCGCCCCACTTCGCGGGCCCGTTGCGGACCGCCTCGATGGCCGCCGCCGCGACCTGCGGGTCGACCCCGCGGGTGTGCATGGCGATGCTGGCCGGCTTGCGCTCCAACCGGACGCCCGGGTGGGCCGCGGCGATCTCGCGCAGCGCGTCGCGCAGCCGGGTGCGGACGGCGACCAGCTCGGGGGAGAGCCGCTCGACGAAACCGATGTCGAACTCGGAGCCGTGGCTGCCGACCAGGTGGACCTCACTGGGCAGCCGGGAGAGCGCGGCCAGGTCGCGCAGCGCGCGACCGGAGACCACCGCGACGGTGGTCTGCGGCAGCGCGGCGAGCGCGCGGACCGCAGCGACCGACTCCGGCAGCGGCACGGCCTTGCTCGGGTCCTCCACGATCGGCGCGAGCGTGCCGTCGTAGTCGCAGGCGACCAGGAGCTGGGGGACCCGGGCGATCCGCCCGATCGCCGCGCGCAGCTCCGGGTCCATCGTCCCGGCGGCGGGGGTCAGGATGTCGGTGGGGGCGTTCACGCGGCCTCCGCCCCGGGAGCACCGAGCTCGGTGAGGAACGATTTCGCCCAGTGCCCCACGTCGTGGGCGCGCAGATGACGTTGCATGATCCGCATGCGTCGACGGGCCTCCGGCTTCTCCACGTGTACGGCCCGCAGCAGGGCGTCCTTGACCGCGTCCGGGTCGTGCGGGTTGCACAGGAATGCCTGACGCAGCTCGGTGGCCGCGCCGGCGAACTCGCTGAGCACGAGCGCGCCGCCCTGGTCGGCGCGCGATGCCACGTACTCCTTGGCCACCAGATTCATTCCGTCTCGCAGGGGGGTCACCATCATCACGTCGGCCGCGACGTACATCGCGGCCAGTTCGGAGCGACTGTACGACTGATGCAGATAATGCACCGCGGGCACGCCCACCCGTCCGAATTCGCCATTTATCCGACCAACCTCGCGTTCCACCTTGACGCGAAGTGCCTGGTAGTGCTCCACCCGCTCGCGGCTCGGCGTCGCGACCTGCACCATGACCGCGTCCGGCACTGTCAGCTTTCCGTCAGCGAGCAGTTCCCGGAACGCCTTGAGCCGCAGCTCGATGCCCTTGGTGTAGTCGAGCCGGTCGACTCCCAGGATGATCGTCTTCGGGTTGCCCAGCTCCTCGCGGATCTGCTTGGCCCGGGCCTGGATCGCCGGGTCGGCGGCCATCCGCTCCATCTCCTGGGTGTCGATCGAGATGGGGAAGGCGCCGGCCTTCACCTGCCGGCCGTCCACCTGGATCATCTGGCCCTCGTAGCGCAGGCCGAGCAGGTGCCGGGCCAGCCGGACGAAGTTCTGCGCGGCCAGCCGCTGCTGGAAGCCGACCAGGTCGGCACCGAGCAGCCCGCGCAGGATCTCGGTGCGGAACGGCATCTGCATGAACAGCTCGATCGGCGGGAACGGGATGTGCAGGAAGAAGCCGATCTTCAGGTCCGGCCGCAGCTCGCGCAGCATCGCCGGGACCAGCTGGAGCTGGTAGTCCTGCACCCAGACCGTGGCGCCCTCGGCCGCGACGTCCGCCGCGGCCTCCGCGAACCGCGCGTTGACCAGCCGGTACGCCTCGCGCCAGCGCCGCTTGTACGCCGGGGTCTCGACCGCGTCGTGGTAGAGCGGCCAGATGGTGGCGTTGGACTGGCCCTCGTAGTAGCGCTCCAGCTCCTCGGCGCTCAGCGGCACCGGGTGCAGGCCGATGCCCTCCAGGTCGAACGGTTCGGGGGCGGCCCCGGTGCCCCCGGCCCAGCCGACCCAGGTGCCCTGGTGCTCGACGAGGACGGGGTGCAGCGCGGTCACCAGCCCGCCCGGGCTGCGTCGCCACTGCCGTCCCTCGGGTGTGCTCACCTCGTCGACCGGCAATCGGTTCGCCACAACGACAAAGGAGCTACGGACGGTCACGATCGGCCACCTCCGGGTACTGACGGGTCCACCGCGCTGAGCGTACTGAGCGTAGCTGCGGCCTCTGGCACCCTGTGCCGGAGTCTCCTACCCGTCCCACGGTCGCTGAACCGTCCTCGTGATCATGGTGACAGCCCCTGCTGACCGGCCGGGAATCGGCCGTACCCCGGCCCGCCGGAGAGTCCGCCGTCCCGCCGGGACGCGACCCGCGGCGTACTGCTCGGGCGGGGTGATGTGGGCGCAGCGCGCCGTACCTGTCAGGATTGACGACGGCGTGCGCGCGGCCGGCTCCCGGCCGGCGGCGGCGGGTGGAGGTCGCAGCCCGCGCCGTGCCCGCCAATCGGCGACAGCAACCGACGGAGGTAGCCCGCACCGTGGCCCAGTTCATCTACGTCCTGGAAAAGGCGCGCAAGGCGCACGGCGACAAGGTCGTGCTCGACAACGTGACGCTGAACTTCCTGCCGGGGGCCAAGATCGGTGTGGTCGGCCCGAACGGCGCCGGTAAGTCGAGCCTGCTCAAGATCATGGCAGGCTGGGACCGGCCGAGCAACGGCGAGGCCCGGCTGATGCCCGGCTACACCGTCGGCATGCTCGCCCAGGAGCCCCCGCTCAACGACGCCAAGACCGTCCTCGGCAACGTCGAGGAGGCGGTCGCCGAGACCAAGGCCAAGCTGGAGCGGTTCAACAAGATCGCCGAGCTGATGGCGACGGACTACTCCGACGAGCTGATGGAGGAGATGGGCAAGCTCCAGGAGGAGCTGGACCACCTCGACGCCTGGGACATCGACTCCAAGCTCGAACTGGCCATGGACGCGCTGCGCTGCCCGCCGCCGGACGCCGACGTCACCCAGCTCTCCGGTGGTGAGCGCCGCCGGGTCGCGCTCTGCAAGCTGCTGCTGGAGGCCCCCGACCTGCTGCTGCTCGACGAGCCCACCAACCACCTGGACGCGGAGAGCGTGCAGTGGCTGGAGCAGCACCTGGCCAAGTACGCCGGCACCGTCGTCGCCATCACGCACGACCGGTACTTCCTCGACAACGTGGCCAACTGGATCCTGGAGCTGGACCGCGGCCGGGCCTACCCCTACGAGGGCAACTACTCCACCTACCTGGAGAAGAAGGCCGCCCGGCTGGCCGTCGAGGGTCGCCGCGACGCCAAGATGAAGAAGCGCCTCTCCGAGGAGCTGGAGTGGGTCCGCTCCAACGCCAAGGCCCGGCAGACCAAGTCCAAGGCCCGGCTCGACCGGTACGACGAGATGGCCGCCGAGGCGGAGAAGACCCGGAAGCTGGACTTCGAGGAGATCCAGATCCCGCCGGGCCCGCGGCTGGGCAGCACGGTCATCGAGGCCCACAGCCTGAGCAAGGGCTTCGGCGAGCGGCTGCTGATCGACGGCCTGTCGTTCTCGCTGCCGCGCAACGGCATCGTCGGCATCATCGGCCCGAACGGCGTCGGCAAGACCACCCTGTTCAAGACCATCGTCGGGTTGGAGCAGCCGACCGGTGGCGAGGTCAAGGTCGGCCCCACCGTCTCGCTGTCGTACGTCGACCAGGCCCGGCAGGGCCTCGACGGCGACAAGACCGTCTGGGAGGTCGTCTCCGACGGGCTGGACCACCTCATGGTGGGCAAGGTCGAGATGCCGTCCCGGGCGTACATCGCCGCGTTCGGTTTCAAGGGGCCGGACCAGCAGAAGCCGACCAAGGTGCTCTCCGGCGGCGAGCGCAACCGGCTCAACCTGGCGCTGACGCTGAAGATCGGCGGCAACGTCATCCTGCTCGACGAGCCGACCAACGACCTGGACGTGGAGACGCTCTCCAGCCTGGAGAACGCGCTGCTGGAGTTCCCCGGCTGCGCCGTGGTCATCTCCCACGACCGGATGTTCCTGGACCGGGTCGCCACGCACATCCTGGCCTGGGAGGGCGACGACGAGAACCCCTCCAAGTGGTTCTGGTTCGAGGGCAACTTCGAGGCGTACGAGAAGAACAAGGTCGACCGGCTCGGCGCCGAGGCGGCCCGCCCGCACCGGGTGACCTACCGCAAGCTCACCCGTGACTGACCGGTGCTGACCCTTGTCTGACCGGTTCGTCTACCACTGCACGCTGCGCTGGTCCGACCTGGACGCGTACGGCCACGTCAACAACTCGCGCTTCCTCACCCTCTACGAGGAGGCGCGGGTGGCGTTGATGTTCGCCGGCGGCCGGGCGTGGGGGGTGGGCTCGTTCGCCGACGGGGTGGTCATCCGTCGGCACGAGGTCGACTACCTGCGCCCGGTCGACTACGCGCTGGGCCGGGCCACCGCGGAGGCGGCCCCCACGGTCCGGATCGAACTCTGGGTGGAGGAGATCCGGGCGTCGAGGTTCACCGTCGCCTACGAGCTGTACGACGGCGACGTGCTGGCCAGTACCGCCCGCTCGGTGCTGGTGCCGTTCGACCTGGAGGCCAAGCGGCCCCGCCGCATCACCTCCGACGAGCACGCCTTCCTGCTCGCGTACGCGCCCGCGGGCGGGGCGGCGTGAGTGGCGCGCCCGTCGTGACGCCGGGGCACGGGCTGGACGGGGTCGCCGACGCGGGCGCCTTCCTGGCCCGGCTGGTCCGCTTCGACCCGGCCACCGTGGTCCGGCTCCGTCCGGCCGCCGGAGCCGGGCGTACCGCGCTCTGGGCCCGGCTCCCCTGGGACGTGCTGGTGGTCCGCACGGTGGCCGGCGCCGGGCCGGGTGACGTCACGGTGGCCGCCGCCGACCTGCTGGCCGAGCTGGCGTCCGCCGGTGGGGCGCTGCCGGGCCGGCGGGACGACCGGTGGCGCTGGCCGCTGCCGCCGGCGGCGAGCCGACGGGTGGAGACGCTGCCCGCCGGAGAGCTGCGGCGGATCGCCGAGGCGGCGGCGGGCACCCTGCGCACCGCCGCCACCGAGGGTGTGGGCGGCCGTGCGGTGGGTCAGCGGGTGCTGCGCGACGCGCTGCTGGACCACGTGGCCGTGGTGGTCACCCCGGACGACCCGCCGGGGGAGCCGGTCGAGGTGACCCAGCGCCTGGTCCAGGGCCTGGTCAGGATGGGTTTCCTCGGGCCGGCCGACGCCCCGGGCGAGGTCCAGGTACGCGTGGCGGGCCGCTGGGTCGGCCTGGTGGGACCGTACGGAGCGGCCTGGTCGCGCAAGGTTTCGGTGCTGGCGATCCGGCCGGTGAAGGATCATCCGAACGGATGACCCACGGTCATTCTTCTGGCCTGGGGCTGTCGTTGGGGGGGTGCTTCAACCCGGCTGTCCGGGTACCGTCCATCCTCGGATCCAACGCACCGTAGGCGTTCGGATCCGCTGGGGAGTGAGGTGCGCGAGCGATGCCGTGGTGGTCATGGCGCCCTGGTCCCGCCGCTGGCGGCGACCCGGAAACTCGAACCGGGATCACAGTGGACAGCACCGTCCGGGTCGGACCACCGTCCCCCCGGCAGCCGGGGGACGACTGCCCGTCCGCCGACCGGCCCGTGATCACGGACATGCCGGTCAGCGTGGAGCCGGTCACCCTGCGCCGGGTCTGTGAGGCTCTGGACCTGCTCGACGTGCGGTATCTGGCCGACGGCGACGGGAATCTGCTGGCCATGTGGGAGCGGCACGCGGTGCTGGTCACCCTGGAGGGCCCCGAGGACGAGATCCTGGTGATGCGGGCCCGTCCACACGCCACGGTGCCGCCGGACTGGGCGGACCGGGCCTACCGGGTGGTCAACGAGTGGAACCACACCCGCCGGTTCTGCAAGGCGTACATCGGCGACCCCACCGAGCGGGGCCAGCTGCCGATCTACGCCGAGCTCCAGGTGCCGCTCGGCGCCGGCACCCACGACGCGCTCCTGGTCGAGATGCTCGACTGCGGCGCGGCCGTGGCGACCACCTTCGTGGACTGGCTGCACGACGAGGGCGCGCTGCTCTGAGCCGACGGTCGACGGCCGGCGCGGGCCGGTCGCGACCGCTGCGGCGCCTCAGGCGTCCCCGGCCGGGTCCTCCATCACGTTGACCATGAAGTACGCGGCGCGCTCGAGGTAGTCCCAGAGCGCCTTGGCGATCTCCGGCGGCAGGTCCAGCCGGTCGACCGCCCGCCGCATATGGTGCAGCCAGGCGTCCCGCTCGGCCGCGCCGATCCGGTACGGCGCGTGCCGCATCCGCAGCCGAGGGTGCCCGCGCTGGGCGGAGTAGGTGTTCGGGCCGCCCCAGTACTGCATCAGGAAGAGCGTCATCCGGTCGGCGGCCGGCCCGAGGTCCTCCTCCGGGTACAACGGGCGCAGCAGCGGGTCGGTGGCGACGCCGGCGTAGAACTCGTCGACCAGCTTGCGGAAGGTGGGTTCGCCGCCGACCGCCTCGAAGAGGGTCACCGACGCACCGGGCCGGTCGGACTCAGCTGCGGGATTCACCGTTCCATCCTGCCAGGTGCCCCGGCGCGCCGACCGCCGCGGACCGGCCGGGACGGCTGCCGATCACGTCACAGCGTGGCTGTGGCGGCTCCGCTCGCCGGGGCGGCCGTCCGCCGCCCGGCCGGCGCGGGGCCGGGGAGCGTGCGCCGCGTCACGGGCCGCGTCACGGGCTGCGGCGTCGTCCTGGTTGGCCCGGTCGGCCGCCGCGACGGCCGCGTCGATGGTCGCCGCGTCCGGCCAGCGCAGGGCCGTGAAGAGCATCAGCAGTACGCCCGCCGCGCTCCACAGGCCGACCACCAGCGGAATGGAGAAGCGGTCCGCGAGCAGCCCGGTGACCAGCACCGAGGCGCCCTGGATCACCTGCATGCCGGTGGCCATCACGCCGAAGGCGCGGGCCCGGTAGCCGTTGGGCAGGGCCCGGACGAAGAGCCCGTTGGCCGTCGGGAGCAGGCCGGCGACGGCGAAACCGCAGGCGGCCGCGAGCAGGGCCACCACCACCGGCGGTGGATCGAGGAGCGTGGGCACCAGCACCAGCGGGGCGATCAGCGCCAGCGGCCGCATCAGGGCGAGCCGGCGGGCCGGCGCGACCGCCCGGCCCACCACCAGCCCGCCGAGGATGAACCCGACCGGGTTCGCGGCCATGATGACGGCCTGCGCGACGCCGCTGTCCAGCCCGTCGCCGGAGCTCTCGCCGGCCCAGGCGGCGGCCAGCCCCTCGGGGACGATCGAGAAGAGCATGGCGCTGAAGACCAGCACGGCGATGGCCCGCAGGACCGGGGTGCCGAAGACGATCTGGAAGCCCTGCCCGGTCTCGCGCAGCAGGTGGCTGCGGTGCGCGGCGGTCATCGCCGGCTCCCGGTCGCGGACGCCGAAGCGGGTCAGCGCGGCGGAGACGGCGAAGGTGGCCGCGTTGATCAGCAGCGCGACGGTCGGGTTCACCGCCGCCACCGCGGCGCCGAGGAGGTACCCGACCACCTGCGCGGCCTGGGCGGAGCTGGCGTTCAGCGACAGGCCGAGGACCAGCCGGTCCCCGGTGAGGATGGCCGGCATGAGCGCGGACCGGGCGGCCTGGCTGGGCGGGTTGGCCAGCGTGGTGGCGAAGAGCAGCGCCAGGATCACCCACACCGGCACGCCCGGCACGGCGATCAGCGCCATCAGCGCCATCCGGATCAGGTCGCAGACCACCATGACCTGCCGGTAGCGGTAGCGCTCGGCGAGCGCCGCCAGCAGCGGCCCGCCGACGAGCCAGGGCAGGTAGCTGACCGCGAACGCGGCGGCGGAGAGGGCGATCGACTCGCTCTGCCGGTAGACCAGCACGGTGACCGCGGCCTTGGCCACGTAGTCGCCCACCCAGGAGAACATGGTGGCCGCGAAGACCGCCCGGTACTCGGACTGGCCGAACACCTCCCGGAATGTGGCCGGCCCGTCCGGAGAGGGTCGCTCGTCGGACACCGTCGCCTCCATCGTGCCCCGCGAGCGGCCACTCGTGACGGCCTGACGGGACCCCGTCGTCAGAACTACGGATCAGCGAGGACATGATCACGCTCCGGCGGGAGCGCGTGCACCGGATTCTGCCCGATCGTCTGACAACTGGCTAGGGCGAACGGATTGGTCGTCGCATCTCCGACTGAACGAACGGACGATACCCGAGGGGCCGCGCGGTCCGCGACCCCCAGATTTCGGATAATCCGTCTCCGGTCGTCAGGCGCGGATCAGGTGGCCCCACCCTGGCCGGTGCCGGGGGTTTCCACCGGGCCCGCCGGACCGGCCCCGCCGGTCTGTGGCAGGCCCGGATAGAGCCGGGCGGCGGCGATCTTCGCGGTGATGCCCGAGTTCTCCAACGCCTCGGCCAGCCGGCGGCGCAGCTCCCGGCCCACCGCGAACTGCCCGTCCGCGGTCGTCTTGACCACCGTCCGGATCACCGCGCCGTCCACCGTCATCTGCTCGACGCCCAGCACCTCGGGCGCCTCGACGATCTCCGGGGCCAGCTCCGGGTCCAGCGCCAGCGAGGCCGCCGCCGTCCGCAGCACGGCGCTGGCCTGCTCGGTGCTGGCGAAGCCGATCGGCAGGTCCACCACCACCAGGGCCCAGCCCTGGCTCTTGTTGCCCACCCGGACGATCTCGCCGTTGCGGATGTACCAGAGCACCCCGCGACCGTCCCGGACGGTGGTGACCCGCAGCCCGACCGACTCCACCACGCCGATCGCCTCGCCCAGGTCCACCGTGTCGCCGACGCCGTACTGGTCCTCGATCAGCATGAACAGGCCCGCGATCAGGTCCTTCACCAGGCTCTGCGCGCCGAAGCCGAGCGCGACGCCGGCGATGCCGGCGCTGGCCAGCAGGGGGGCCAGGTCGAAGCTGAACTCCTTGAGCACCATCAGCAGCGCGATGCCGAAGACGAACGCGGTGACCAGGCTGCGCAGCACCGACCCGATCGCCTCGGCCCGCTGCCGGCGCCGCTCGGGGACGAACTCCGCCGGGTCGGGCGCGGCCGACGGGATCCGCTCGCGCAGCGGCCGGAGCACGGTCGGCACCGCCGCGTCGGTGGTGGTGCGGACCAGCCGGTTGATCGTCCGGTGCAACGCCCACCGGGCGGTGAACGCCAGCAGCAGGATCAGCACGACCCGCAGCGGCTTGAGCAGGATCCAGTAGCTGCCCTCGGCGAACCAGACCGAGCCGGTCACGTCCAGGACGCCCTTGCAGAGGGTGTCCTGGAGGCACTCGGCCGACGGCGAGGGGTCGGGGGTCGGCACGGCGGCGGGGAAGGTCACACGGGTGGCACTCACCCTGCTTTCGTACCGCAACACCGTCGGCGGCCCGCCGCCGACCCACCGTGGGGCGACCTGCGTCCCGCCACGGTCCGCCGCGGGCGAACCGGACATCACGAGGGAGCCCGGATTAGTACGTGCAATCCCTGATAGAAGGATGTAGAGGGGTATTTAGCTGGGAAAACACCTAGAAAAGATCATCGGGCGCAAGTAGGGCACAACCTAGCGGGGGTCTTGGTCGGGCGAGTTACCCGGCTGGCTGGTGGCCGTGGGACGGAGGATCTTGCCGACCAGGCCGCGCGGCCGGTCCTTCTTCGGCAGCCAGTGCACGTAGGTCTCAAGCGTGATCCGCAGGCTGGCGTGCCGCAGTGCCTTCTGGACCTCCTGGGGCTCGACGCCGTTGCTCATCAACGTGGTGGCGAAGAAGTGCCGGAGGGAGTGGAAGGTGCCCTCCTTGGGCCAGCTCGAGCATTTCAACAACCCCGATGCGCCGAAGCCGAACAGCATCGTCGTTGCCGTGACCGTCTTCGTTCAGGACGAGCAGGGACGGGTGCTGCTCATCCAGCGCACCGACAACGGCCTCTGGGCGCTACCCGGCGGCGCCCAGGACCTCGGTGAGTACATCGCCGAGACGGCGGTGCGGGAGACCCGCGAAGAGGCTGGCATCGAGATCGAGGTGATGGGCGTGGTCGGGATCTACACCAATCCGAACCACGTGGTCGAGTACAGCGACGGCGAGGTGCGGCAGCAGTTCTCCATCTGCTTTCGGAGCCGGTACATCGGAGGCAAGCCGACGACCAGCGACGAGTCGTCAGCTGTGCGTTGGGTACCGCAGGACGAACTGGACAGCCTGTCGATCCACCCTTCGATGCGGCTCCGCATCGATCACGGCTTCGAACAGCGACGCGAGCCCTACATCGGTTGAGCTGCCATCCTCGCCTCAGTTCGGCGAACCGATGCCATCAAGGCGGGCTCTGCTCGTTGCCAGAACCGTGTCACGAGGTGGTCCGGGCCGTATCGCAACCGGATTTCAGCGAGTCGAGCCTCGACCCGTAAATCCTGGCCGTCCGGCCCAGTTGTCATGTCGGCGTATGCAAGAGCATCAGACGTAGATGACTCCTCATATGGAAATTCAGCAGCCAGGGTGTCGGCCAATCCTCGCTCCTCGGCCTCGTATAGAGCGCACGAGTGGTGGGCAACAAGACCCGCCATACGGGGCTCAAATCCCTGGCGAATCAACCACCGAGCACCGTCCAATGCATGAAACCCGGTATTCGCAATGCCCGGCGAATACCCGATATCGTGCAGCCAGGCCGCAGCTTCCAGTATCTCATCGTCATTATTGGTGAGTGATCCGAGCCTCCGTGCCTTAGCCGCCACGCCTTGAACGTGCCGCCAGCGTCGCGGGAGCGCTTCGGCTAGATGCTGCTGAGCGACAGCTGATGCCCGATCGGATAGGTTCACTCGACAATCCTACGGCCAGTGGCGTCCCTATCGCTAGTAGCCAACTGGTCGCAACGACCGACACCCACTAAGCCTCCCCATACACTTGAGGGCAATCCCGCTTCGCACTCCGGAGGAACTGCTGGTATCTCTCATGCCGCTCGAAGGCTGGCTTCAGAATCTCGTGTGGCACGCCTAGCTCTATCAGTAGGCGGGCAGTCATAAGCCACCTAAGGGACTTGGTGAGCGTGAGGTGTGAGAAAATTGTATCTTCTGATTCGTCGCTGTCGAGTGCGTGAGCGAACCCATTTCTGGCATTGCTAATCAAGCGGTGCCATCTGTTCGTTCGCCCGGTCATGCCAGGAGCAACGGGGGACACATCCCGTGCAAGGCGTTGGAGACGCTTGGGAAAGCTTGGGGCGAAGAGATAGATGCGTAGAGCCCCAGAAAGGAGTCCCTTTGCCTCATCCTCGATTGAGCAGGTCGAAAGCACCTCAAGCGCCTGATCTACCTGCTCTTGCGTCAGTTGGCGTTCATCTGGATACAGGCGCCTATGCAGCCCTTCGGCAGCCGTGGCCAGCTCCAGGAGCTGATTCTGGACGGTTCGGCCGGCTTGTTCAATCGTTCCGGCTGCAAGGTGCGGAAGGGGTCGGAGTGCTTCGATGAGCTCGAACCACTTAGCAAGCCGCTCCATGCCGAACGTTTGCCGGTTAATAAGACCCGGCTCGTCAATCTTGCCCGAGCGGATATCCAGAGGATCGGGCTTCAAGCCAGGCATTACTACCTTGCACCATATCCCGTCCTCTGGCGAGCGGACTTCGAAGGCCACCGGCGGGCAGTCCCTCTCGTGAAGAAGGCTAAGCAGAACGCTGGATGCGACGGCATAGCGCCGCCAGGCCTCGCGAACTGTAATGCCCTCGTCTATCGCAACCCGCACCCAGGTCTTCGTTTCGATGAAGGCGCCAGCTATTCGCGGATGACAGAATGTCGCTGAAGCCTCCAGCGACAACGTGCCTGTTGTGTCAGTCAATGGAGTCGAGAGGGGGTCCGGTTCATCGTAGTGAAGATGTATACCATTCGGCCCTTTCGTCATAGACAGTCCGACGTGGTAACACCATGGGTCTTGCTTCGCAATCCGAAAGCGCGCCTGCTGGACTCGCGCATCGAGTCCGTCCAAATGAGCGCCGACCACTGCATAAGCGCCCTCTAGAACCTCCCGCTGCAACCCGGAATTCGGCTCATCGAAGTTGAGGGTAAAACCTTTGACGGTGTGGTTGACCTGATAGGCATTGCAGATGGTGACGGCTGTTGTGCCTCCAATAAGGGCACCATGGATAGTCCGAGGGCCCGAGAGGTCAGCTGGCCCGTAGACCCTAGTGCCGGGAGACTCGCTAGGAAGCTCCTGGACGAAGCTGGACAGGGCGCCTAGTAGCTCTACCCTCGGTCGGTTCCCGGTGAGGTCTAGTAACCCTGGTACGACAACATCTGGGTTGTCCGCAAACCAGAAGCGTCCTGATACTCGTTCGTCCACCTCGCTTGCCATCCTGCCCCCTAAGTGTCGCGATGTATGCTTTCAGCGACAGCAATGAAACGCAAGTCGATGTGGGCCGGGAGTGCCCTATCATTCGTCTGTCTAGTCCCACCTGAGGCTTGACGAATCCGTCCCAGGACATGCTTGACGGCCTAGATCTCGTTACCCCCGTAGAGTTCGGCCCCATGGGTTGGTTCGGGACGCTCCTGTTGGCAAGGCCGACTACCGCCACGCTTCCGATGCAGCCGGGGGTGCGTGAGGCGTTCGGCTCTCACTTCGCCACGCCAAACCCATGGGGCAACAAGGTTGGGCTCTACGACCTGGGCCAGGGCTGGCAGCGAGTGGGCGTCAGGCCCTTCGCCACCGAGCAGTTGCGGCTGTCCGCGGGGGTGGACGACCTCATGGCGGCCACGGCGGCGCCAGCTGTTGCGGCATACGTGTCCAACAGCTCCTGCGCCCATCTGGAGGGCCGGACTCCGGCGGGCCCTAGCTTCTCGCTGCACCTGCCCAACAACGATGAGCCGTGCGGCTACCAGCACGTGGAGGATAGGCCCAGGCGGGTCGACCCGGACCTC
Organism: Micromonospora sp. URMC 105; assembly: GCF_051386295.1. Lineage (NCBI taxonomy): Bacteria > Bacillati > Actinomycetota > Actinomycetes > Micromonosporales > Micromonosporaceae > Micromonospora > Micromonospora sp. URMC 105. The sequence goes on from NZ_JBPQTL010000004.1 coordinate 108,748, forward strand.
GCGGTGCATGCGTTGGGTACCTGGGCGATGGAAGCAGGCCGGACGCCTTCGACGGAGGCCATCACAGCCATCATTGGCAGCGAGCAGGACGAGCTGCCGGTGATGGAGGATGCCGTATTGGCTCTGTTCGCGGCTCTTGGTTTCACAGCAGGCACTGAGGTTTTGCCCGTCATCAACCCGGACGACCCGGCGTTCAACGACTACCAACGAGTGATTCGTATGGCCGACATCAGGGCTGCGCGCGAGAAGTACATGGCGAGCAGAGGCTGGCCGCTTGACGATGACGAGAAGGCGACTGCGGAGGACCACGACTACCTACGCTTCCGCGGCCTGCTGTGGAGTTCGGTCTACGGCGGAGGAGCGACCCGCGACGAACTCGTCGCGCAGCACGACCAGTTGGCCGCTCGATGGAAGAAGCAGTGACAGGCGCTCGGCCTTGGCAACCCCTCCGGAGGAGACTGCATCCCTCACCGCCCGGCGCCGAAATCCGATCATGTCAAGCATCTGGTGGGACGCCGGTGTAAAGCATCAGCCGGGACACGACAGTGGTGTGCAGTGGTGTCGTGTGAGAACTTTCTGTACGAGATCAAGGCGGCCCGCTTCGCAGGCCGCTCGCGCCGCCGAACCTGGGCCGGGCCGGAGGCCCGAGGCGCGACGGTGATAGCCCGCCGGCGGCGCGACATACGAAGAAGCCCCGGACCGCCATGATCGATGGCAGTTCCGGGGCTTCAAGTTGGTCGAGACAAAGGCAGTGCCTCCGGCGGGGCGCTCGGGCGCTCTGGGATGGTGGCGCCACCCCGACAACCTCCGTCCGGGCAAAGCCGAGCGGGTGGGGCCTGCCCGGTCAAGGTCGTTCAGACAGTGGGGTGCTCCACCTTGACCGGGCAGGCCCCACCCACTCCACGGTGTGCGGACGAAGGCTGACGGGATGGCTAGGAGGCCTAACGGGGAGGGGGCAGCGGGGACCGCCGGATGTCCAGAGCCGTTCTCGGTCTAACCCATGTTCGCCAGTAGGCGCGGACAGGGACCGACACTTCCAGCGCAACCGCCTCTGCGTCGCTCAACTGCACGGACAGGGGCTCACTGCGGGTCCAGTCCAAGGCCGCCTGAACGACACGCGGGCCATCCTCGATGTTGAGGCTGACGGATTGACCAGGTCGCAGCCCGGCGACTCGACGCCCATCCACGGTCACCCAAATCCGCCTAAGCACAGCGCCAGCGTCGAACGGCCGGCTCAGAAGCAGCGTTGCCACCGATTCCCCCTTCGTGTCTTGGCGTTCGACCGCCCACAGGCGGAATTCGGTCGCCCGTCCGCCGACCAGCCGAGATCACTCTGCCAGAAGATCACCAACCCGGGTGCAAGAGGAGGCTTCCAAGATCATGCCGGAAGCAGGGCCGGGCGAAGATCATCGGGCACAGATCCGGCACAACTGAGGCCGACAAGGGCTGTAAACCGCTGTCAGGCGACGGAAGAGTTTGCCCAGGCCAGGGCGGCGATCCGCCCGGATGCGGATGATCCTCATACCAGTTGAGGGATTAGTACGTGCAATCGCGGGTCTTATCAGGGACGATTGGCGCAACGGACGTCGGTGATCCTGCCGGCGTCGGTCGTGGTTCCCCGCTGTGTGGGCCCGGCCGGCGTGGCCAGTGGTGGGAGCAGCTGGACCGGGAGGGTGAGCACGATGCCTGACATACGACCCACGGTGGGCTCCGGCGCGCTGGTTCTCAACGCCACCTACGAGCCGCTGTGTGTCGTGTCGGTGCGTCGCGCCGCCATCCTCGTCCTCTCCGCCAAGGCGGTCTGCGTCGCCGACGGCGACGGCGTCCTGCACAGCGCGCGCGATGCGCTCCCGGTGCCCTCGGTGGTCCGGCTGACCCGCTTCGTCCGGGTGCCGTACCGCACCCACGTGGGGCTGTCCCGGCGGGCGATCTTCGCCAGGGACGGCTGGCGCTGCGCCTACTGCCGGGGCCCCGCCGAGACCATCGACCACGTCTTCCCGCGCAGCCGGGGTGGCCGGCACGCCTGGGAGAACGTGGTCGCCGCCTGTGCGCGGTGCAACCACACCAAGGGCGACAAGACCCCCGCCGAGCTGGGTTGGCGGCTGCACTCCCTGCCCGCCGCCCCCAAGGGCACGGCCTGGCGGGTGCTCGGTCACCGGGCGCCCGACCCGCGCTGGGCGGACTGGCTCGACCTGCGCGAGCCCGAGGCCGCCTGAGCCGTTCGGCCGTGGGCCGTCACCGGATGCGCGCCTCCACCAGCGAGGCGTACACCACCACGTTGTCGGCGTAGCCGGTCCGGCCGCCGACCCAGCGGCCGCCACAGGTGATCAGCCGCAGGTTGGGGCGGCTGAAGTCGCCGTATATCTCGTCCACCGGCAGCTCCTCCTTGTCGTAACGCTGCACCTGGTCCACCTCGAAGACCGCCACCGTGCGGTCCTCGCGGGTCACCTCGACGGTGTCGCCGTCGCGCAGCTCCCGCAGCTGGTGGAAGACCGCCGGACCGGTGGTGGTGTCGACGTGCCCGACGATCACCGCCGGGCCGTACTGGCCGGGGGTGGGGCCCTGGTCGTACCAGCCGGCCTCCTGGGCCCGGTCGGCGTCGGGCACTCCGATGCTGCCGTCCGGCGCGATCCCGACGTGGTGCACCGGCGCCCGCAGGTCGATCCGGGAGATCGCGATCCGGGTGGGCGGGCTGCCCGGCAGCACCGGGAACTTCTTCGGCGGCGGGCGCAGGCCGGCGATGAACCGGTCCGGCAGCACGCTGAGGCCGGTCACCTGTTCGACGCCGAGCATCGTGACGATCAGCGCCATCAGGCCGGCGATCACCAGCACCGGGGTGCCCGGCCCCCGCTTCCGGAAGCCGCCCGGCCGGGCCGCCCGGGGCGCCGGCCGTACCGGCCGGGCGTGGGCGACCGGGTCGGTGGTGGTCACGCTGGCGGTGAAGGCCTGGCCGGCCACCCGGCGGAAGCGGCAGGTCGCCCGGGCTGTCAGCCGCGCGGAGCGGCGGGCCGTCCGGGCCGTGAGCCGGCCGGAGCGGCGGGCCGCCCGGGCCGCCAGCCGGGCCGCGGCGCGGACCCGGTCCCGACCCGACCGCGGCGTACGTCGGCGTTCGCGGGTCATGGCGAGTGGAGGTCAGGAGCCGGCGGCCCGCCGACGGCCCCCGCCGAACATCCCGATCCCGGCCACCACCGCCACCACGGCGAGGCCGCCGACCAGCAGCAGGGAACCCGCTCCCCGGGCGGCCGTCCCGCCGCCTCCGGTCGCCGGGCCCTTGGTGGGCTGGGCCATGTTCAGCACGGTCAGGGTGGTCGCCGCGGTGTTGCCGTTGGAGCACCGCAGGTCGACCGAGTAGTCGCCGGGCTGCTTGTTGCCCGGGATGGTCACCGCACCGGTGAGGAAGCCGTTGTCCGGCCGCAGCACCACCCGGCCGAAGGCGTCGGAGTGCACGGTGGCTTGCTGGTTGTTGGCGTTGTCGCAACCGGCCCGGATGTTGACCCGGGTGCCGGCCTGCGCGGTGTTCGGCGTGACCTCGACGAAGGTGTTCTCCCCGGCCCGGGCCGGCGAGACCGTCGCCAGCACGAACGCCGCGACCAGGACGAACAACGTCAGGACGGCGGAAAAGGCGCGATGGTACGCGTTGAGCCCCCGCATGATTCTCCCCTCCCGGCCAGGTGCGCCGGAATCCTGCGACGGGTGTCCGGGCCTGCATTCCCGCTCGCCGGGGGGCAAACCCCGCGCCGGTTCAGCGGCGGCGGGCGCCCGGCGCCGGCGTCCCGGCCGGTGGGGTCGGCAGCGGCGTGACCGGGTGCCAGTCCAGCGGGGTGGAGAGCACCATCGTGCTGGACGGCTGGCCGTACGGGGCGAGCCGGTCGATGACCGCCTCGAACTCGGTGATCGAGCCGGCGGCGACCTTGAGCAGGCTGCACGCGTCGCCGGTGATCCGGTGGATCTCCCGGATCTCCGGCCAGCCGGCCACGTCCGGGTCGTGCAGGATGCAGCGCGAGCCGTAACAGGACATCCGGATCATCGCGACGACGCCGCGACCGGCCCGGGTCAGGTCCACGTGGGCGTGGTAGCCGGTGATCACGCCGGACTCCTCCAGCCGGCGGACCCGCTCGGCCACCGCCGGCGGGGACAGGTGCACCCGCCGGGACAGCTCGCTGAACGACAGCCGCGCGTCGGCCTGCAGCTCACGCAGCAGGGCCCAGTCCATCTCGTCCACGCGTGGACCTTACCTTCCTGAAGCCGAACGGCAGAAGAGCCTTCCATGCCAAAGGTGATCACCGGGGATCGCCGTGGAATCGGCATTCCGTACGCCGTTGTGACCGGGGGATCATGTCGTCACCCGGCTCACGGAGGAGACGACAAGGTGGATCAGACGGATCTGCGGGCGCCCACGGGGACCACCGCGGTGCGCCCGGTCACCCCGCAGCAGCGCGCCGCGCGGGCGGCCCGCAACGGCGGCGAGCCCACGCTCGAGTTCGCCGACCGGGTGCCGTACGACGCGTACGTGCACGCCAGCACCCTGCACACCCTGCAGCAGCCGCTCAGCACCGACCCCGGCGAGATGTCCTTCCTCATGGTCAGCCAGATCATGGAGCTGTACTTCGGGCTGACCTGTCACGAGCTGCGCCAGGCCCAGCAGGACCTGCGCGCCGACCGGGTGTGGGAGGCGTTGGCGCCGCTGCGCCGGGCCGCGCTGCACCTGGAGGGGCTCAACGCGGCCTGGCGCGGGCTGCGCTGGATGACCCCGGCCGACTTCAACCGGTTCCGCAACCTGCTCGGCGAGGGCTCCGGCTTCCAGTCGGCCATGTACCGGCACCTGGAGTTCCTGCTCGGCCTGCGCGACCCGGCGCTGATCCGCCCGTTCCGCCGCCAGGAGCAGGTCTACGACGAGCTGCGCGAAGCCCTCGCCGTGCCGAGCCTCTGGGACGACGTGCTCGCCCTGCTCGCCCGGCACGGCCACGACCTCCCCGCCGACCTGCTCGAGCGGGACGTCGCCGTCGAGCACCGGCCGCACCCGTCGGTCGAGGCGGCCTGGGTGGAGATCTACGACGACGGCGGGCCGCAGAACCACCTCCGCCTGCTCGGCGAGGCGCTGACCGAGGTGGCCGAGCAGTTCGGCGACTGGCGGTGGAACCACGTCAAGGCGGTGCAGCGGACCATGGGCGCGAAGGTCGGCAGCGGCGGCTCCGCCGGACTGGCGTGGCTGCAGCGCAGCATGGCCCGGGTGGTCTTTCCGGAGCTGTGGTCGGCCCGGACGGCGATGTGAGCGGGGAGCGGGACATGTCGACCTCGGAACAGGACGCGCACCGCCGCGACGCCGCCGACCCCGGCCACCGTCACCTCTTCCACGTGCCGCCCGCCGACGGCGGCCGCTACCCGGAGGCGGCCTACCTGGCCGGCAACTCCCTCGGGCTGCAACCCCGGGCCACCCGCGCCGAACTCCTCGCCGACCTGGACGCCTGGCGCGCGCTCGGCGTCGAGGGGCACCTGGAGGCGCAACGGCCCTGGCTGCCGTACCACGAGCTGTTGACGGCGCCCGCCGCGCGACTGGTCGGCGCCCGGCCCGCCGAGGTCGTGGTGATGAACTCCCTCACCGTCAACCTGCACCTGCTGATGGTGAGCTTCTACCGGCCCGCCGGGAAGCGCACCCGGATCGTCATCGAGGACAGCGCCTTCCCCTCGGACAGCTACGCGGTGCGCAGCCAGGCCCGCTTCCACGGCCTCGACCCGGACGACACCGTGGTCCGGCTGACCCCGCGCCCCGGCGAGGACACCCTGCGCACCTCGGACGTGACCGACTACCTGGCCGCCGAGGGCGACCGGGTGGCGCTGGTGCTGCTCGGCGGGGTCAACTACCTCACCGGCGAGCTGATGGATGTCCCGGCGATCACCGCCGCCGGCCGGGCGGCCGGCGCGGTCGTCGGCTGGGACCTGGCGCACGCCGCCGGCAACGTGCCGCTGGCGCTGCACGACTGGGACGTGGACTTCGCGGCCTGGTGCTCCTACAAGTACCTCAACTCCGGGCCCGGCGCGCTGGGCGGGGTCTTCGTCCACGAGCGCCACCTGGGCGATGCCCAGCTGCCCCGCTTCGAGGGCTGGTGGAGCACCGAGGCGGCCACCCGGTTCGAGATGACCCCGGTCTCCCGGCCGCCGGCCACCGTGGAGGCCTGGCAGATCTCCAACCCGCCGATCTTCGCGATGGGCCCGGTCCGCACCTCGCTGGAACTCTTCGACCGCGTCGGCATGCCCGCCCTGCGCGAGCGCAGCGTCCGGCTCACCGGCTACCTGCAAGGGCTGCTCGACGAGGTGACCCCCGGCCGGCCGCTGACCGTCGTCACCCCGCGCGACCCGGCGCGGCGGGGCTGCCAGCTGTCGGTGCGCATCGGCGCCGGCAGCGCCGCCGAGCTGACCAAGCGGCTGCGGCACGAGCACGGCGTGATCGCCGACGCCCGGGAGCCGGACGTGATCCGGTTCGCCCCGGTGCCGCTCTACTCGACGTACCACGACTGCTGGCGGGTCGCCGACGCGCTGGCCGCGACCGTGCCCGGGGTGCCCTCATGAGTGTCGAACGTGACGAGGTGGCGGTGGTCGGCGCCGGCCTCGCCGGCTGCCTGCTGGCCTGCTTCCTGGCTCGGCGCGGCTATCCGGTCGCCCTCTACGAGCGGCGGCCGGACCCGCGCGCCGGGCGGGTCGAGCGCGGCCGGTCGATCAACCTGGCGCTCTCCGAGCGCGGCCTGGACGCACTGCGCCGCATCGGCCTGGACGAGCAGGTGATGGCCGACGCCCTGCCGATGCGCGGCCGGATGATCCACCCGGTCGCCGGCGAGCCGCAGTTCCAGTCGTACAGCGGCTCCGGGGACCGGGCGATCAACTCGATCAGCCGGGGCGCGCTGAACAACGCCCTGCTCACCGCCGCCGCCGCGCTGCCCGGGGTGCGGATCGCCTTCGACCACCGGCTGGTCGGCCTCGACCCGGCCGGCGGCGAGATGACCTTCGAGACGCCGCAGGGCAAGGTCACGGCGACCGCCTCGGTCGTCCTCGGCGCCGACGGCGCCGGCTCCGCGGTGCGCGGGCAGCTGCTCGGGTACGGCGCGGTGACCGAGAGCCTGGACTTCCTCGACTACGGCTACAAGGAACTCACCATCCCGCCGCTCGGCGGCGAGTTCGCCCTCGACCCGTCGGCGCTGCACATCTGGCCGCGCGGCACCTCCATGATGATCGCGCTGCCCAACCCGGACCGCTCGTTCACCTGCACGCTCTTCTGGCCCACCCACGGCACCGCCAGCTTCGCCTCGCTGGGCAGCCCGGCCGCGATCGAGCGGCACTTCGCCACCCACTACCCGGACCTGATCCCGCTCGCGCCCAACCTGGTCGACGACTACCAGCACAACCCGGTCGGGGTGCTCGGCACGGTGCGCTGCGCGCCCTGGCAGGTCGACGGGAAGGTGGCGCTGCTCGGCGACGCGGCGCACGCCATCGTGCCGTTCTACGGCCAGGGCGCCAACTGCGCCTTCGAGGACGTCGTCGAGCTGGACCGCTGCCTCGACGAGTGCGGCGACGACTGGTCCGCGGCGCTGCCGCTCTACCAGCGCCGCCGGCAGGACAACGCCGAGGCGATCGCCCGGATGGCGCTGGCCAACTTCGTGGAGATGCGGGACAAGGTCGCCTCGCCGGTCTTCCAGACCCGCAAGCGGATCGAGCACGCGCTGGAGCGGGCGCTGCCCGGCCGGTACGTTTCGCAGTACGAACTGGTCTCCTTCTCCACCACCCCGTACGCCGAGGTGCGCCGCCGGGTGCGGCGCCAGTACGCGGTGGCGGGGGCGGTGGCCGCGGGTGGGCTGGCGCTGCTGGCCGGCGTGGTGGGTGCGGCGATCGGCCTGGGGAGGCGCGGATGACGCTCTGGGACGCCCGGCTGATGGCCGGGCACGCGCCGGACGGGCCGGGGCTGCTGCGCCACTTCGTCGGCGGCGAGTTCGTCGACGCCGGGCGGCGCTTCACCAAGCGCAGCCCGGTCACCGGTGAGCCGGTCTTCGAGGTGGTCGAGGCATCGAAGTCCACGGTGGACGACGCGGTGGCCGCGGCCCGGGCGGCGCTGCGCGGGCCGTGGGGCCGGATGGGGGAGCGGGAGCGCGCCGAGGTGCTGCGCCGGGTCGCCGACGAGCTGGAACGCCGCTTCGACGACCTGGTCACCGCCGAGGTGGCCGACACCGGCAAGGCCATCTCGCAGGCCCGCACCCTGGACATCCCACGCGGCGCGGCGAACTTCCGGGCCTTCGCCGAGATCGTGGCGACCGCGCCGACCGAGTCGTTCACCACGGTCACCCCGGCCGGCGGCCGGGCGCTGAACTACGCCGTCCGCAAGCCGGTCGGCGTGGTCGCCGTGATCGTGCCGTGGAACCTGCCGCTGCTGCTGCTCACCTGGAAGGTCGCCCCGGCCCTGGCCTGCGGCAACGCCGTGGTGGTCAAGCCCAGCGAGGAAACCCCGGCCTCGGCGACGCTGCTGGCCGAGGTGATGGCCGCGGCCGGTGTGCCGGACGGGGTGTTCAACCTGGTGCACGGCTTCGGCCCGGACTCGGCCGGTGAGTTCCTCACCCGGCACCCGGGGGTCGACGCGATCACCTTCACCGGCGAGTCGGCCACCGGCGGCGCGATCATGCGGGCCGCCGCGGACGGGGTGAAGGCCGTCTCGTTCGAGCTGGGCGGCAAGAACGCCGGGCTGGTCTTCGCCGACGCCGACCTGGACGCGGCGGTGGCCGGCTCGGTGCGCTCCAGCTTCACCAACGGCGGGCAGGTCTGCCTCTGCACCGAGCGGATCTACGTGCAGCGCCCGGTCTTCGAGGAGTTCACCGCCCGGCTGGCCGAGCGGGCCGGTGAGCTGGCGTACGGGTGGCCGGCCGACGAGGCGACGGCGAACATGCCGCTCATCTCGCACGCCCACCGGGACAAGGTGCTCGGCCACTACGCGCTGGCCCGCACCGAGGGCGCCGAGGTGCTGACCGGGGGCGGTACGCCGCGCTTCGGCGACACCCGCGACGGCGGGGCGTACGTGCAGCCGACCGTGCTGACCGGGCTCGGCCCGCACACCCGGACGAACACCGAGGAGATCTTCGGCCCGGTCGTGCACGTGGCCCCCTTCGACGACGAGGACGAGGCGTACGCGCTGGCCAACGGCACCGAGTACGGCCTGGCGGCCACGGTCTGGACCCGGGACGTGGGCCGGGCGCACCGGGCCGGCGCCCGGCTGGACGCCGGCATCGTCTGGGTGAACACCTGGTTCCTGCGCGACCTGCGCACCCCGTTCGGCGGCGTGAAGGCCTCCGGGATCGGGCGGGAGGGCGGCGTGCACTCGCTCGATTTCTACTCCGAGTTGACCAACGTGTGCGTGGACCTGTCGTGAGCGAGCGAGGAGCCGGCGTGACAGCTGACATCGAAGCGGCCAACCGGGAGCTGGCCGAGGCCCGCAGCAGCGGCAAGCCCTGCCCGCCGCTGCGCGGGCGGCTGCTGCCCGAGGGTGACGTCGAGTCGGCGTACCGGGTGCAGCAGCTCCAGGCGCGGGCCTGGCAGGGCCGGGGCGAGCGCCGGGTGGGCGCCAAGATCGGGCTGACCTCCCGGGCGGTGCAGGAGAACTTCGGCGTCTTCCAGCCGGACTTCGGGGTGCTGACCGACGCCATGGCGGTCGGCGACGGCGTCGAGGTGCCGATCGACCGGCTGCTCCAGCCCCGGGTGGAGGCGGAGATCGCCTTCGTGCTCGGCGCGGACCTGACCGACGAGCGGGTCACCACCGTCGACCTGATCCGGGCGGTCGACCACGTGCTCCCGGCCATCGAGATCGTCGACTCGCGGATCGCCGGCTGGAACATCTCCATCGTGGACACGGTCGCCGACAACGCCTCCAGCGGGCTTTTCGTGCTGGGCACCACGCCCCGCCGGCTGGCCGACGTGGACCTGCGGTTGTGCGGAATGGTGCTGGAGCACGCCGGCGAGCCGGTGTCGGTCGGCGCCGGCGCGGCCTGCCTCGGCAATCCGCTGCACGCGCTGGAGTGGCTGGTGCGGACGATGGCCCGCGCCGGTGACCCGCTGCGCGCCGGTGACGTGGTGCTCTCCGGGGCGCTCGGCCCGATGGTGCCGGTCACCCCGGGTGCGGCGTACGAGGCGCGGATCTCCGGGCTCGGCTCGGTGCGTACCTGTTTCTCATCCTCCGAGGAGGCGGCGTGACGGTCGGGGTGGCGGTGATCGGCTCCGGCAACATCGGGACCGATCTGATGATCAAGGTGCTCCGGCTGAGCGACCGGCTGCGCATGGTGGCGATGGCCGGCATCGACCCGGAGTCCGACGGCCTGGCGCGGGCCCGGCGGCTCGGCGTGGCCACCACCGCCGAGGGGGTGGACGGCCTGGTGGCGCTGCCCGAGTTCGCCGACGTGGAGCTGGTCTTCGACGCCACCTCGGCCGCCGCGCACCGGCACAACGACGCGGTGCTGCGGGCGCACGGCCGGACGGTGGTCGACCTGACCCCGGCGGCGATCGGCCCGTACGTGGTGCCGCCGGTCAACCTCGACGAGCACCTGCACGAGAGCAACGTCAACATGGTCACCTGCGGCGGCCAGGCCACCGTGCCGATCGTCGCCGCCGTCGGCCGGGTCACCCCGGTCGCGTACGCGGAGATCGTCGCCTCGATCGCCTCGAAGTCGGCCGGCCCGGGCACCCGGGCCAACATCGACGAGTTCACCGAGACCACCGCCCGGGCGATCGAGGTGGTCGGCGGCGCGGAGCGCGGCAAGGCCATCATCGTGCTCAACCCGGCCGATCCGCCGCTGCTGATGCGCGACACCGTCTACTGCCTCTGCCCGGACGCCGACGCCGACCGGGGCGCGATCGCCGCCTCGGTGGCGGACATGGTGGCCACGGTCCAGGAGTACGTCCCCGGCTACCGGCTGAAGCAGGACGTGCAGTTCGACCGGATCGACACCTACGTGCCGTCGCTCGGCCGGCACCTGGCCGGATGGCAGGTCTCGGTCTTCCTGGAGGTCTCCGGGGCCGGGCACTACCTGCCGGCGTACGCCGGGAACCTGGACATCATGACCTCGGCCGCGCTGCGCACCGCGGAGCGACTGCTGGCCCTGCGCGCCAAGGGGGTGCCCGCGTGACCGACCTCTACATCCAGGACGTGACGCTGCGCGACGGCATGCACGCCATCGCCCACCGCTACACGGTCGACCAGGTACGCACCATCGCCGCCGCGCTGGACGCGGCCGGGGTGGCCGCGATCGAGGTGGCGCACGGCGACGGGCTGGCGGGCTCCAGCGTCAACTACGGCCACGGCGCGGCCAGTGACGCCGACTGGATCTCCGCCGCCGCCGAGGTGATGACCAGCGCGAAGCTGACCACGCTGCTGCTGCCCGGGATCGGCACCATCGCCGACCTGAAGGCGGCGAAGGCGCTCGGGGTGACCAGCGTGCGGATCGCCACCCACTGCACCGAGGCGGACATCTCCGCCCAGCACATCTCCTGGGCCCGGGAGAACGGCATGGACGTCTCCGGGTTCCTGATGATGTCGCACATGAACGACCCGGCCGGGCTGGCCGCCCAGGCCAGGCTGATGGAGTCGTACGGGGCGCACTGCGTCTACGTCACCGACTCCGGCGGCCGGCTGCTGATGTCGGACGTGGCGCAGCGGGTCGACGCGTACCGGCAGGTGCTCCGGCCGGAGACGCAGATCGGCATCCACGCCCACCACAACCTGTCGCTCGGGGTGGCCAACAGCGTGCTCGCCGTCGAGCACGGCCGGATCGCCGGCGACGGGCCGGCCGGCCCGGACGCCCCGCACGGCCGTACCGTCCGGGTGGACGCGTCGCTGGCCGGGATGGGCGCCGGGGCCGGCAACGCCCCGCTGGAGGTCTTCGTCGCGGTCGCCGAGCTGCACGGCTGGAAGCACGGCTGCGACGTCTTCGCGCTGATGGACGCGGCCGACGACATCGTCCGGCCGCTGCAGGACCGCCCGGTCCAGGTCGACCGGGAGACGCTCTCCCTCGGGTACGCCGGGGTCTACTCCAGCTTCCTGCGGCACGCCGAGCGCGCCTCGGCGAAGTACGGCGTGGACGTCCGCTCGATCCTGGTCGAGCTGGGCCGGCGGCGGATGGTCGGCGGCCAGGAGGACATGATCGTGGACGTGGCGCTCGACCTGGCCGGTCGGCGCGAGGGGCAGGAGAGGACGGCCGGTGCGCGCGAGGAGTGAGCCGGGTGTGCGAGCCCCGCAGTCGCGAACCAGGGAGGCGCAGTGATCGGGCCGGACATCGCGGGGATCGCGGAGAAGCTGGGCGCGGCGGCCGACAGCGCCACCGCGATCGGCCAGCTCGCCGCCGAGACCGGGCTGGACGTCGACGCCGCGTACGCGGTGCAGACCGCGCTGCTGCAGCGCCGGCTGGACCGGGGCGAGCGGCTGGTCGGGCTCAAGATGGGGCTGACCAGCAAGGCGAAGATGGCCCAGGTCGGGGTGGACGAGGTGATCTGGGGCCGGCTCACCGACGGGATGCGGGTCCCCGACGGCGGCACGGTGGACGTGGCCGACTTCATCCATCCGCGGGTCGAGCCGGAGGTCGCGTTCCTGCTGGACCGGCTCCCAGACCCGGGTGAACCGGTCGGCGCCTTCGCCGACGCGGTCCGCGCGGTCGCCCCGGCGATCGAGCTGATCGACTCCCGCTACGCGAACTTCACCTTCTCCCTGCCCGACGTGGTCGCCGACAACACCTCGGCGGCGGCGTTCGTGGTCGGGCCGTGGTCGCCGGTGCCGGACGGGCTGGAGAACCTGGGCGTGCTGCTGGAGATCGACGGGCGGGTGGCCCAGGTCGGCTCGACGGCGGCGATCCTCGGTGACCCGCGCCGGGCCCTGGACGAGGGGATCCGGCTGGCCGGCCGGCACGGGGTGCGGCTGCACTCCGGCTGGGTCTTCCTCGCCGGCGCCGCCACCGCGGCTGTCCCGCTGCGCCCCGGTGCCCACGTCCGTGCGGTGGTCGAGAAGCTCGGCACCGCCTCGCTGCGGGCCGCCTCGTGACCGCCCGGGTCGTCGCCGGGAAGGCCGTCCCGCGGGGGGCGTTCCCGCACGTCAAGGTGGCGGGCGGGTTCGTCTTCGTCTCGGGTACGTCGTCGCGGCGGCCGGACAACACCTTCGCGGGTGTGTCGGTGGACGAGTTCGGCACCACGGACCTCGACATCCGGGTGCAGACCCGGGCGGTCATCGAGAACATCCGTGACCTGCTGCGCTCGGTCGGCGCGGAGTTGTCCGACCTCGTCCAGGTGACCTCGTACCTGGTCAACATGAACGACTTCGGTGGCTACAACGAGGTGTGGGCGGAGTTCTTCGACGCCACCGGGCCGACCCGGACCACGGTCGCCGTGCACCAGTTGCCGCACCCGCACCTGCTGATCGAGATCCAGGCCGTCGCCCTGCTTCCCCAAGGAGGTCAGTCGTGAGTGAGATCGCCGAACCGTTCAGCTTCCCGGGCTGGATCGCGGAGAACCAGCACCTGCTGAAGCCGCCGGTGGGCAACAAGGAGATGTTCCCGGGCGGGGACGACTTCATCGTGATGGTGGTGGGCGGGCCCAACCAGCGCACCGACTTCCACGTCGACCCGTACGAGGAGTTCTTCTACCAGGTCAAGGGCAACATGCACATCAACCTGATGACGCCCGAGGGGCCGCGTACGGTGCACGTGCGCGAGGGTCAGATGTGGATGCTGCCGCGCAACACCCCGCACTCGCCGCAGCGGCCCGAGGCCGGCTCGATCGGCGTGGTGGTGGAGCGGGTCCGCGAGGAGGGCACGCTGGAGAAGTTCCAGTGGTACTGCCCGGAGTGCGGGCACCGGGTGCACGAGGTGGAGTTGCAGGTGCGCGACATCGCCGCCGACCTGCCCCCGGTCTTCCAGGCGTTCTACGCCGACGAGTCCGCGCGTACCTGCGACAAGTGCGGCACGCTGCACCCGGGCAAGGGCTGATGCGTCCACCGGTCGTCGACGTGCACACGCACGTCGTACCGAAGGGGTGGCCGGACCTCGCCGCGGCGTGCGGCGGGTCCGGCTGGCCCTGGTTGCGGGTGGACTCCGAGCGCGCCGCCATGATCATGGTGGGGGAGAGGGAGTTCCGGCCGGTCGGCGCCGAGTGCTGGGACGCGCCGACCCGGCTGGCCGACATGGCCGCCGACGGCGTGGACGTGCAGGTGGTCTCCCCGACCCCGGTCTTCTTCTCCTACGACCGCCCGGCCGACCAGGCGGTCAAGGTCGCCCGGATCTTCAACGACCTCACCCTGGAGGTCACCGCCGCCGGCGGGGACCGGCTGGTGCCGTTCTGCCAGGTGCCGTTGCAGGACCCGGACGCGGCCTGCGCCGAGCTGGACCGCTGCCTGGCGGCCGGGCACGCCGGCGTCGAGATCGGCAACCACGTCGGCGACCGGGACCTCGACGACGCGGGCATCGTGCAGTTCCTGACCCACTGCGCCGAGGTGGGCGCGCCGGTCTTCGTGCACCCGTGGGACATGCCGGGCGGGCCCCGGCTGGACCGGTGGATGGCCCGCTGGCTCACCGGCATGCCCGCCGAGACGCACCTGTCGGTGCTGGCGCTCATCCTGGGCGGGGTCTTCGACCGGGTGCCGGAGACGCTGCGGATCTGCTTCGCGCACGGCGGCGGGAGCTTCCCGTTCTGGCTGGGCCGCGCCGACAACGCTTGGCACCGCCGCGGCGACCTGGTACGCGGCGCCTCGACCGCGCCGCCCAGCTCCTACACCGACCGGTTCAGCGTCGACTCGGTGGTCTTCGCCCCGGCCGCGCTGCGGCTGCTGGTCGACACCATGGGCGCGGAGCGGGTGCTGCTGGGCAGCGACTACCCGTACCCGCTGGGGGAGCGGCCGGTCGGGCGGGTGGTCCACGAGGCCGACTTTCTCACCGGGGAGCAGCGCGACCAGCTCCTCGGCGGCAACGCGCTGCGCTTCCTCGGCCGGTCGGGTATATAAGACGGGCGCCCCGGCATACACTCAGCTCGTGAAGACTGTCATCGATCTTGACGATGAACTGCTCGAACGCGCGCGGCGTGAGCTGGGCACCAAGAGCAAAAAGGACACCATCCACGCGGCGCTGCGACTGGTCGCGGAACGCAGTGAGCGGCTGGAGGCCGTGCGTGAGCTGCTGGCCGTCGACCGGGACTGGACCGGGATCCTGGACGATGACAAGACGCCGGACGGACGGCAGGACGCGGCGTGACGATTCCGGGCGGCCGCTATCTGATCGACACGTCGGCCTGGGCGCGGATGCGTCTGCCGGTGGTGTACAAGCGATTGACCGCGATCCTCGAGGAGGGCCTCGGAGCGACGTGCCTCCCGCTCGATCTCGAGGACGGGCGTAGCGCTCGCGACTTCCGCGACGCCATGACCATCCGTGCCCGTCGCGCCCAGCTCATGGTGGACCTGCCGGTCACCGCCGCGGTCTCGACGCGGGCCCGCGACCTCCAGTTGGCCCTGACCGCACGAGGCCACCACCGCGCCGCCAGTCCGGTCGACGTGACCGTCGCCGCCGTGGCCGCCGAGTACTCGGCGACGGTGCTGCACTACGACCGCGACTTCGACCTGCTGACCGAGGTCGGCGGCCCCCGGTCCGAGTGGGTCGCCCCCGCCGGCACGCTGCCCTGACGCCACCCGGACTGCGGCCCGTGTTCCAACCGCGAAGCCGGGCCCGCCGCCCGGAGCGGGCGACGGGTCCGGCTCGCCGTCGCCGTCAGGAGTGCGGGCAGGTGTCCCGGTACTCCTGGATGGCCGTGCCCCGAGGCGCCGGGCAGAGGAACTGCTCGTAGCGGGTGTCGTCGTCGACGAAGCGCTTCAGCCAGGAGATGCTGTACTTCGCGATCGTGACGTTCGCCGACGTCGGCGCGGAGTGGCTCGCCGCGTTCAGCTCCAGGTACGCCTTGTCCAGGGTGGCCGGCAGGCTGGTGTAGAACGGCTCCGAGTGCGAGGAGACCGGGGCGATCGAGTCGTTCTCGGCGCCGACGACCAGCGTCGGCACCCGCACCGAGGACCAGTTCTTGACGGTGTGCCAGCCGGTCAGCGGGATCGCCGCCTGCAAGGCGGGCCGGGTGTTGGCCGCCGACAGGCTGCCGCCGCCGCCCATCGAGTGGCCCATCACGGCGAGCCGGTTCCGGTCGATCCGGGTCCGTACCGAACTGGCGGTGGTCAGGTGGTCCAGCGCCGCCAGCAGTTGGGTGCCGCGGCTGGCCGGCTGGTCGTACCGGGACAGGGTGTCGATGGTGACGACGACGAAGCCCTGCGAGGCCAGCCGCGGACCGAGCCAGGCCACGCTGGACTGCGTCGCGGTGTAGCCGGGGGAGATGGCGACCGCGCCGAACGTCCCCTCGGCGGTGCTGGTCGGGTAGTAGACCGTGCCGCCGCGGAAGCCGGTGACGCTGCCGGCCGTGATCGTGGTCTGGGCGATGGCGAAGGGGCCCCGGCTGGCTTCGATGGCGGCGACGGTGGGGGCGGGGCCGCGCTCGTAAGGGTTGGCGGCGAGCGGCGCGACCGGGAGGATGTCCGGTGCGGCGGCCCGGGCGGCCGGTGCGGCGGTCAGGCCGGCGCCGGCGAGGGCCAGCGCGAGCAGCGACCCGACGGCGCGGCGGAACCAGTGGTGCACCGGCCGGGGCGGGACCTGGTGGGTGTGCGGGGCGGGAACGGGTTGCACGGTGGTGGCTCCCTCCGGGATGGACGAGGGTGGTGGCATCGATTGGCGTGGATCGATGTGGTCACTCTCCCCTGCGGTTCCGGGCAAAGGGCAATCCCGGTCGGGTCATGTCAGGGGGGTATGAGCCGGTCGGCCGCCCCGGTCGTGTCGGCGGGCCAACCGGCCCTTGACCGGGCAGGATGGCGACATGGCCGAGCTGCACGACCTGACCGCGCTGGAGCAGGCCGCCGCCGTCGCGCGCGGCGAACTCTCCAGCGTCGAGCTGGCCGCGCACCATCTCGAACGAATCGACGGGCTGGGTGACACCGTCGGCGCGTTCGTCACGGTCACGCCCGAGCGCGCCCTCGCCGCCGCCCGAGCCGCCGACGCCGTGCCGGTCGAGCGGCGCGGCCCGCTGCACGGCGTACCGACCGCGATCAAGGACCTGACCCTCACCGCCGGGGTGCGCACCACCTTCGGCTCGGCGGCCTTCGCCGACTTCGTCCCGCCGATCGACGCCGACGTAGTCCGGCTGATGGCCGCCGCCGGGCTGGTCAGCCTCGGCAAGACCACCACCTCCGAGCTGGGCTGCTCGCTCTACTCCGAGGGGCTGGTCGCGCCGCCGGCCCGCAACCCCTGGGACCTGGCGTACACCGCCGGGGGCTCCAGCGGCGGCGCGGCGGCCGCGGTCGCCACCGGGCTGGTCCCGGTCGCCCAGGGCTCCGACGGCGGTGGGTCGCTGCGCATCCCCGCCGCCCTCTGCGGCCTGGTCGGCTACAAGCCCAGCCGCGGCCTGGTCTCCGGCGGCCCGCTCGGCTCCGGCGCGTTCGGCCTGCCCACGAACGGCCCGCTCGGGCGGACGGTCGCCGACGTCGCCGCGCTGCTCGACGCGATGGCGGTGCCGGTGCCCGGCGAGCCGTACCTGCCGCCACCCCGGCCCGACGGCGGCTACCTCGCCGTGGCCCGCCGGGCCGCCCCGGGCCGGCTGCGGATCGGCCGCTTCGACGCCCCGATGCTCGCCGACGAGCCGGTCCACCCCGACTGCGTCGCCGCGGTGGACCGGGCCGCCGCGCTGCTCACCGCGGCCGGCCACGAGGTGGTCCAGGTCGACCCGCCGCTCGGGCCCGCGGTGTGGCCGCTCTTCGAGACCCTCTGGTACGTGCTGGCGCTGGCCCCGGTGCCGCCGGAGCGGGAGCCCGAGCTGCTGCCGCTGACCCGGTTCCTGCGCGCTAGGGGCGCGGCCGTCGGCGCCGGCGCGCTGCTGGCCACCCTCGGCGAGATCCAGGCCCAGGTACGCCTCGGCGCCCGCCGCACCGCCGAGTGCGACCTGCTGCTCTGTCCCACCCTGGCCGCGCCGCAGGCACCGATCGGCTGGTTCACCGCCGACCAGGACCCGGCCGCCGATTTCGACCGGCAGCGCCGGTTCTCGCCGTACTGCGCCGTGTTCAACGTGACGGGCGACCCGTCCGTCTCGCTACCGCTCGGGCGCACCGCGACGGATCTGCCCGTCGGGGTGCTGCTGACCGGTCGCTACGGCGACGACGCCCGGCTGATCGCCACCGCGGCGCAACTGGAAGGTTGCAGTGACGGGTGGGATCGGCACCCCGCAATCTGGCGGGGCGTCGACTCCGCTAACGTGAATGGCAGCGGAGTCGGGCGGTCGGCGCCATGACCCTCCACCCGACCCGGATGCTCTGGTCTCTCTTTCCGCCTGGGGGCGTTGGGATTGTCTGTCACTGAGACGTTGCTGATCTTCGTCGGCATCCCGGCGGCGGTGATGCTGGTGATCGTCGGTCTGGTGTTCGCCAGCAACCGCCGCGGTGGCGGCGGATCCAAGCGCTACCGGCCGGGCCGTCGCTTCGACTTCACCCCGGTCTGGTTCCTGAGCCGCCCGGAGCAGCTGGCCGACTCGGCCGGCACCGCCCTGGCCGCGGGCGCGCAGGCGCCCGCCCTGACCAGCCGCAAGCAGGAGCAGGCCGGCGTCGAGGCGCCGGCCGGTGGAACCGGAGGCGCAAGTGACCGTTGGTGAGAAGCAGACCGGGACGGGGACCCCGCCCGAGGTGCTGGACGGGCCGTTCACGACCCGCCAGCTGCTGCGCATCGACGAGGCGCTCCGCCTGGCCGACCAGGGCACCGGCCTGGTCTTCTCGGTCTACGTCGGCGGCCTCGACGAGCCGGTCCGCGAGCACGCCGAGCGGCTGCACCACCAACTCGCCGAGCCCGA
This sequence comes from Micromonospora sp. URMC 105, assembly GCF_051386295.1. Classification (NCBI taxonomy): domain Bacteria; kingdom Bacillati; phylum Actinomycetota; class Actinomycetes; order Micromonosporales; family Micromonosporaceae; genus Micromonospora; species Micromonospora sp. URMC 105. The sequence goes on from NZ_JBPQTL010000004.1 coordinate 127,666, forward strand.
CCGCTCCGTCCTGATCGCGGTGTCGCCCAACCAGCGCCAGCTGGAGGTCGTCACCGGCCGGCACGCGCGCAAGCGCATCCCCGACACGTACGCCCGCCTGGCCGCGCTCTCGATGGTGGCCGCCTTCGGCGGCGGCGACCTGGCCGGCGGCATCATCAACGGCCTCGACCAGCTCGCCAGCCACGCCGGCCGGGCCTGAGCTCAGCGGTACGACGAAGCCCGGTCCGCCTCAGGCGGGCCGGGCTTCGTCGTCGTGCGTCAGCGCGGCCAGACGCTCGGGTCGAGCCGCATCGGCCACGGCTCGGCCACCTCGACGGCGTCGTCCGGCCCCACCGTGCCGAGCAGTTGGTAGTGGTCGTCCTTGACCAGCTCGTAGCGGTACGCCACCGGCCCGAAGTCGCCCCGTTCGACCCGCCAGTAGGCGGGGATGCCCGCCTCGGCGTAGAGCGCGGGCTTGGTGAAGCGGTCGTGCCGCCGGCTGCTCGGCGACTCCACCTCCACCACGAGCGCGATGTCGCCGGGCTCCGCCCACATCCGGTCGCGCGGTGCGCCCGGCTTGAGCACGGTGATGTCCGGAATCAGGTTGCCGTCCGGCACCCGCACCCCGACCTCCCGGATCACCCGCCAGCCCGGCGGCGCGGCCTGCCGCAGGGCCATCCGGATGTCGTCGGCCAGCTCGTGGTGGTCGGGCCCGGCCGGTGGAGTCACGTGCAGGCTCCCGTCGATGAGCTCGTAACGGTTTCCGTCCTCGGGAAGGTCGAACAGATCCTGTTCCCGCCACTCCCGCTCGGGAGGCCGCCACCCGTGGGTCGGATGTGCCATCACGTCCACCTCCATTCGTCACCCTAACGGCCCGGGGCCGTGGTACTCCTCGGTCAGGCGCTCTGGGCGTCCTTCGCGCGGGCCTTCAGGGAGCGGAGCACCCCGTCGCGGCCCTCGGCGACCAGCCGGCGCAGCGACGCCGGGTGCCCGTCCTGCGCCAGCCAGGCGTCGGTGGCGGCCACCGTCTCCTCCTCGACCAGGTACGCCGGGTAGGCGAGCTGCACGAACTCCTGCGCCGGCTCGCTGTCCCGCTGCGCCCAGACCTGCGCCACCGAGGCGAAGTACTTCTCCCGGTACGGCGCGGTGAGCTCCACCTGCGTCGGGTGGGTGAAGCCCTGCAGCAGCGCCCGGTTGCGCCAGTTCGGCAACGACTGCGCACCGGTCAGCTCCGCCCAGACCGCCGCCTTGTTCTCGGCGGTCGGGACCAGTGCGAGCGCGTACGCGGCCTCCCGCTCGCCGCTGGCCGTCCGGTCGGTGGCCAGCTCGGCCTCGACCTCCGCGGCACCGGCCGCACCGTTGGCCACCAGCGACTGCAGGATCGTCCAGCGCAGCTCGGTGTCGATGGTCAGACCGGCCGGTACGCCGCTGCCGTCCAGCCAGCCGCGCAGGGTCGCCAGGTCCTCGCCGGAGCGGGCCGCCGAGGTGTACGCGCGGGCCCAGGCGAGCTGGAAGCCGCTGCCCGGCTCGGCGGCGGCCAGCGCCGTCTTCGCGGTACGGGCCAGCTCCGCCCAGCCGGTCGGCGCCCAGGCCGGGTCGGCGTAGACGGTCAGCGTGGTGCTCGCCTGGCGGAGGGTGGCGGTGATCAGGTTGATGTCGGTCTCGGCGGGGAGCCCGGTCAGCGCCAGCGCCACGTAGTCGCGGGCGGCGAGTTCGGCGTCGCGGACCATGTCCCAGGCGGCCGTCCAGCACAGGGCGCGGGCCAGCGAGGACTCCAGCCCGGCGATGTGCTGCACCACCGTGGCCATCGACCGCTCGTCCAGCCGCAGCTTGGTGTACGTCAGGTCGTCGTCGTTGAGCAGCAGCACGTCGGCGGCGCGCGTGCCGTGCAGGGCCGACAGCTCGGTCTGCTCGCCGGTGACGTCCACCTCGATCCGCTCGCGGCGGACCAGCCGGCCGTCGGCGAGGTCGTAGAGCCCGACGCCGATGCGGTGGGTGCGCAGCGTCGGGTGCCCCGCCGGCGCCTCCTGGCGGACCAGCACCCGCTGGTACGTCCCGTCGTCGCCGATGGTCACCTCGGGGCGCAGCGTGTTGACCTGCGCGGTCTCCAGCCACTGCGCGGCGAACTTGCGCAGCTCGCGCCCGGAGGCCGTCTCCAGCTCGGAGAGCAGGTCGTCGAAGGTGGCGTTGCCCCACGCGTGCTTGCCGAAGTACGCCCGCAGCCCGGCCAGGAACGGCTCCTCGCCGACGTACGCGACGAGCTGCTTGAGCACGCTGGCGCCCTTGGCGTACGTGATGCCGTCGAAGTTGACCTCGACGGCCTCCAGGTCCGGCATCTCCGTGTAGACCGGGTGGGTGGAGGAGAGCTGGTCCTGCCGGTATCCCCAGTTCTTGCGAATCGACAGGAACGTCGTCCACGCCTCGTTGAACCGGGTGGCGTGGGTGTTGCACCAGTGGCTGGCCCACTCGGCGAACGACTCGTTGAGCCACAGGTCGTTCCACCAGCGCATGGTGACCAGGTCACCGAACCACATGTGGGCCAGCTCGTGCAGGATCGTGTTGGCCCGCTGCTCGTACTCGAAGTCGGTGACCTGCGAGCGGAACAGGTAGTGCGACTCGGCGTGCGTGACGCAGCCGAAGTTCTCCATCGCGCCGGCGTTGAAGTCCGGCACCCAGAGCTGGTCGTACTTGGGCAGCGGGTAGCGCACCCCGAACTGCTCGTGGAAGAAGTCGAAGCCCTGCTTGGTGATCAGGAACAGGTCGTCGGAGTCCAGGTGCGGCGCCATCGAGGCCCGGCAGAAGACGCCCAGGTCGATGCCGTCGTGGCTGTCCCGCACCTCGTGGTACGGCCCGGCGCAGAGCGCGGTGATGTAGGTGCTCATCCGCGCCGACTCGGCGAAGTGGACGGTCTTGAGCGCCTCGCCGGCCGGCTCCTCGCGCTCGACCGGCATGTTGGACACCACCCGCCAGTGCTCGGGGACGGTGGCGTGCCAGGTGTAGACGCTCTTCAGGTCGGGCTGGTCGAAGCAGGCGAAGACCCGCTGCGCGTCCGCCGTCTCGAACTGGCTGTAGAGGTAGGTCTCGCCGTCGACCGGGTCCACCGTGCGGTGCAGCCCCTGCCCGCTGTTGGAGTACGCGAAGTCCGCGTCCACGACCAGCGTGTTCTCGGCGGCCAGCCCGGACAGTGCCAGGCCCTTCTCGGCCGACCAGCCGGAGAGGTCGACCGGCGTGCCGTTCAGCGTCGCCGACCGCACCGACTCGGCGGCGGTCTCGATGAAGGTGCCGGCGCCCGGCTCGGCGCATCGGAACCGGACCTCGGTCACCGACCGGAACGTACGACCCTCGGCCTGCACCGCGGTCGACAGGTCCAGGGTGATGTCGTATCCGGTCACCTCCAGCAGGCGGGCCCGCTCGGTGGCCTCGACCTGGGTCAGGTTGCGCACTCCCGGCACTTTCGTCTCCATCCCACTCTCGCCGCCTCGCGGCTGCGCCAGCCCGTCGGCCGCTCGTGACGGCCGGCCCGAGCCGAGTCTTCCATGCACCGACGCCCCGCGGTGGTCGAGGTCACGCTCTCATTCCGCTACCAGTCGATGCCCTGCGGGGTGAGGATCGGAAGCAGCGGCGCCGGGGCTGCCGGCGCATCACCCGTCGCGAAGGGACCTCACCGTGACCGAACGTGTCACCGTCGACATGTGGTTCGACCCCCTGTGCCCCTGGGCGTGGATCACCTCCCGTTGGCTGCTGGAGGTCGAGAAGGTCCGGGAAGTGGACATCCGCTTCCACGTGATGAGCCTCTCGGTGCTCAACGAGGGCCGGGACCTGCCCGAGGAGTACCAGGAGCTGATGCAGAAGGGCTGGGGCCCGGTGCGGGTCTGCGTGGCCGTCGAGCAGCAGCACGGCCAGGAGGCGGTGGCGAAGCTCTACACCGCCATGGGCACCCGGATCCACCTGGGCAAGGAGCAGCTCGGCCCCGAGCTGATCAAGGCCGCGCTCACCGACGTCGGCCTGGACCCGGCGCTGGCCGCCGTCGCCGACACCACCGAGTACGACGAGGCGCTGCGGGCCAGCCACGAGGCCGGGATGCGCCCGGTCGGCACGGACGTCGGCACCCCGGTCATCCACGCCCCGGGCCCGGACGGCGCCCAGGTGGCCTTCTTCGGCCCGGTGATCACGCCGGCGCCGAAGGGCGAGGCCGCCGGGCGACTCTGGGACGGCGTCCTGCTGGTCGCCGGCACCCCCGGCTTCTACGAGCTCAAGCGCTCCCGCGAGCTCGGCCCGATCTTCGACTGACCCCGGCCGTCGCCCCGGTCGGTCCGGTCCGGCCCGGTCCCGGGGCCACGACTCGGCGTGGACGGGGACCGTGTGCCGCTCCTGTCGAGCTGATGTCGTGAACGATTCACCACGTCGCTGGGTCGGTGATTCGCTTACGACATCAGCTCCACAGCGTCCGCGCACCAGGTGCGCCCGACGAGCGCCCGTCGGCGGGGCCGGGCCGCGTCCGGCGTCCACCCCGTCGCCGTGCCGGCCCTCCGCCCCTCGGCCCCCGGCCGTGGGTCGTCGGCTAGCCGGCCGCCGCCGAGGGCGCGTCACCCTACCGGGCGCGGTGTCGTTTTTCCCGGTGTCCAGCGCAGCGGCCGCAGCGGCCGCACCCGGCCGACCCGGAGGCTTCCCGATGGCCAAGCACCGCCGTCCGTCCGCTGACGACCCGTCCAGCGACCAGGAGGCGGCCGACCCTGCCACGTACTGGTCGGTCGACGACTGCCACTGGCCCACGGTCAGCCCACAGCTCCCGGTCGAGATGGTCGACCTGCTCGCCCCGCCGATCGTGGTCGGCGTGGCCCGGGTCCCGGTCACCTGCCGGGCCACCCCGCCCGGCGCCCCGCCGGCCCGGCCGGGTGGCCCGGGCGGCTCCGCACCCGCCCGCCGGGTCGCGCCGGTCCCCGGCCAGACCGGACGGCACCGCCGCGCCAAGGAGCCGGCCGAGCGGGGATGAGCGGTTCATCTGGTGGACCCGGCGCGGGGTACGCGTCGCCCGGGTCACCGCCGCCGGTAGCGTCAACTCCCATGACGGTCGTGCATCCGATCGCCCGGGCCTGGATCACCACTGGCGGCACCGGCGCGCAGAACTACGACGAGTTCGCCGACGACGCGGAGATCACCGCGATCATCGAGGCGAACCCGCACAGTGCCCTCGGCATCGAGATGCCCCACCGGGCGCCGGAGAGCCTCGGGAAGTCCTTCCTCGACGCGCTCGGCGACGCGGTGGCCCGCCTCGCCGAGGCCAAGGCCGACGGCAGCTACACGCCGGCCGAGCAGATCGTGGTCCTCTACCGGATCAGCGCGCCGGGCGACGAGTCGGCGTACGGGCTGTTCGCCATGGTGGACACCGACCAGATCTCCACCAGCGCCGACGAGCCCGGCCTGGTCATCCGCAACGAGGACGTCTTCATCGCCAAGGTGCGGGAGCGGGTCGCGCTCGCCGAGGCGCTGGGGCACCTGCTCTCGCCCGTACTCCTGCTGCAGACCGGGCGTGGCGACGAGCTGCACGCCGCGCTCGCGGCGGCGACCGAGTCGGCCGGGGCGCCCGCCGCGACCGACACCGACCAGGCCGGCCGGACGCACGCCATCTGGCTGCTCGGCCCGGGCCCGGAGCAGGACGAGCTGACCGCGCTGGCCGGCGGCGGCGAGCTGGTGGTCGCCGACGGCAACCACCGCAGCCTGGCCGCCCAGACCGGCGGCCTGTCCCGCTTCCTCGCGGTGGTCACCACGCCCGCCTCGGTCGCCATCCAGCCCTACAACCGGCTGGTCAGCGAGCTGACCACCACGCCGGACGAGCTGCTCGACCGGCTGCGCGCCGCGGGCGCGACGATCACCCCGGTCGACGGTCCGGTCGAGGTCCCGCAGGCCGGCGGCACCGTCCACCTCCGGCTCCCCGGCCGGGGGTACGCGGTCGCGCTGCCGCACGACGAGGGCGCCGGCCGGCTGGAGAACCTGGACCACGCGCTGGTCGAGCGGCTGCTGCTGCGCGACGCGCTCGGCCTCGACCCGGGTGACAAGAGGATCACCTACGTCGGCGGCGACTACCCGGCGAGCTGGCTCACCGGCGAGGTGGACGCGGGTCGGGCCGAGCTGGCGATCCTCATCGCCCCGGTGACCGTGGACGACTTCGTCGCGGTCAACCTGGCTCGGGAGAAGATGCCCCGCAAGAGCACCTGGTTCACCCCGAAGGCGCGCGGCGGCCTGGTCGTCGCGGAGCTGCCCCGGCCGACGCTGTGACGAATCCGCCCCGGTACGCCGCCCGCGCGACGTGCCGGGGCGCGGCCTGACAGACTGCGCGGTATGCGCGTCTACCTGGGATCCGACCACGCCGGTTTCGAGTTGAAGGTGCACCTGGCCAACCACCTGGCCAAGCAGGGCTACGAGCTGGTCGACGTCGGCCCGCACGCCTTCGACCCGGACGACGACTACCCGGCCTTCTGCCTGCACACGGGTGACCGGGTGGTCAACGACCCGGGCAGCCTCGGGGTGGTCATCGGCGGCTCGGGCAACGGCGAGCAGATCGCCGCCAACAAGGTCGCCGGCGTCCGGGCGGCGCTGGCCTGGAACATCGAGACCGCCCAGCTCGGCCGGGAACACAACGACGCCAACGTGGTGGCCGTCGGCGCCCGCCAGCACACCCTGGACGAGGCGACCGCCATCGTCGAGGCGTTCCTCACCACGGCCTTCTCGGGCAACCCGCGGCACTCCCGCCGGATCGCCCAGATGGCCGACTACGAGCGCACCCGCCAGCTCCCCGAGCTGCCCTGACCGCCGCCTGAGGACCGGCCCTCGCCGGGCCGGTCCAGCGCCGGGGTCACCGGCCGGAGCGGGGCAGGTCCTCGCGGGGCACCCAGTTGCGACGGACGATCACCAGCCGGGCCTCCGCGTCGGCCAGGTCCTCGTCGGTCGGCCGGGCGGCGTCCCGGGCCCGCAACGCGGCGCCGACCCCCACCTGCGAGGAGCCGGAGCCGACCAGGCCCCGCAGGCCCCGCTCGCTCTCCTCGGCCCCGCGCCGCGCCCGCGGCGCGGGCGTGCCGTCGTGCACCTCGGCCGTGACCGCCGCCGGGCCCTCGCCGGCCCCGGCCGCCCCGTCGGGCTGGTGCCGCAGCCGGCGTCGCCGTCGCTCCGCATCCGCCATCAACCGACCGTACCGCCCCTGGTGGCCCAGCGGCGCCCAGGAGACCTCCATCGCGGCCGGAGCGCGGCCACCCGGCGGCGGGGCGCCGACCCATGTGCCGGCTGGCTACCCTCGAAGACGGCGGGCCGGTCGAAGGCCGGCATCGGTCAGGGGAGGACAGGACATGGCAGACCAGACACAGCCGTGGGCGGAGCGGACCGTCGAGGTGCCGCCGCAGCCCGGTGTCGCGGTGCCGCAGCAGCGGGACGGGTTCCGCCCCGGCGTCGCCTCCGTCGGGCGGCCGCGTACCCCACGCACCGAGCAGTTCCCGACGGTGGACGGCGGCGACCACGGCTGGGCCGAGCCTGCCCCGCGCCGGCCGATGAGCTGGCACCTGGCGCAGCTGCGCCAGGGCCGCGAGTGGAGCATGGCGGGCGCGCTCTTCGCGTTCGTCTGCTGGGGGATCTGGGCCATCTCCGGGCGGGGCGACCTGGGCGCGCCGCTGCTCACCTTCGTGCTGAGCCTGCTGGTGGCGGTCGGCCTCTTCGCGCTGTCCCGCCTGGTCGGGCGGGTGATCTGGGAGCGCCAGCTGGGCCGGGTGCGGCGCGGTGCGCGCGGCGCGCACCTGGTGACCGCGATCTTCCTGGTCGGCGTCGGGGTCGCCTACCTGCAGCAGACCGAGTGGGTCGTGTCGGTCTGGAACTTCGTCACGGGCAACTGACTCGTACGTCGCGGGCGGGCCCGGCCGACCCGCCCGCGCGTCCGGTCGCGGAATGCCGCGACAACGGGTCGTTCTCACCAGGCCGGCGGTGCTTACCCCGCCGGCCGCTGTTCATCCGTGCCCGGCTGCGCCGTCACGACGTGCCGTCGTGCCCCTCGGTGTCCGCCTTGGGGGTGGCGACCCGGGCGGCCGGGTCCTCGACGCCGGGCTGCCCGCCGCCCGGCGCGACCATGCCGTCGTAGTTGTAGACCGTGCCGTCCTCGCCGTGCTGCTTCGTGGTGCGCACGTAGCGGTGGATCATGCCGTCCAGCTCGATCTCCAGCAGGGCGCTCTCCGCCTGCTGGGTGCTGCCGTCACGGGGGCCACCGACCAGGTACGCGTTCGTCTTCGTCTCCATGCACATGCCCTACCCAGGGCGAACCGGCGGAAAACGGCCGGCTCCCGGGTTGCTCAGCCGTCCCCGGCGAAGCGGTACAGCACGAAGTCCTTCTCCCGGCCGCAGGCGATCACCGTGGTGTTCCACGAGCAGGACCCGCTGCGGACGTCCTTGAGCTGACCCATCTCGAACGGCGAGTCCGCGCCCACCGCCATCCCGGCGAGGCTGCGGTCGTCCTCGACACTGCTCGGCGGCTCGGCGAAGAGCAGCAGGTTGCCCGCGTCCAGCCGGACGGCCACCCCGTCCCGGTCGGTCAGCACCGCCCGGCCGTCGCCGTCGAAGAGGGTGACCGCGGACTGCGGGGAGTCCCGCCGGACCAGCAGATGGTCGCCGACCGGCACCAGCCCGTCGGCTCCCGGGGCCGGCCAGTGCCGGCTGCCCTTCCCCTCGGTGGCCACGACCACCTCGGTGCGCGCGGCCTCGCCGTCCGGCACCTCCAGCAGACAGGCCCGGTGCTCGCCGCAGGCGACCAGCGACTTCGGCCGGCGTCCGTCGTCCGGGGCGCTGTGGAGCACGTCGGGCTCGGCGAGACTGGCCAGGTCGTACCCGAGCAGCCGGTAGCCGCGTTCGTCCTCGGTGACGTACAGCCGGTCGCCGTACGCCGCCACCAGGTCGTCGACGTCGGCGACGTTGGGCCGGCTCCGCAGCACGTCACCGTCGCCCATGTCGATCAGCCGGACCGACCGGTCGGCGCCCACCTGCACCAGCCGGTCGGCCGTACCCAGCCAGGGTGCCGTGGGCAGGCCGTTGAAGGACGCGGCCCCGCCCGACGACTCCGCCGTGCCGACCCGCAGCACCCGGGTACGGCTCTCGCCGTACTCGTTGCGCGGGCTGTCCCGGCGCCACGTCTCGCGGCCGTCGCGCAACCGCAGGCCGACCAGGCGATCGCCGGTCCGGTCGACCCACACCACCGAGTCCCGGGTGTAGTGCAGGTCGTCGTCGCCGTGCAGGGAGAGCCGCCAGCGTTCCTCGCCCGAGCCGGCGTCGAGCACCAGCAGGTCGCGCGGCGTGCTGTCGCCGGGCGCGTCGGCGAGGACCACCACCGCGCCGGGCAGCGCCCGGAGCCCTGCCCACTGCTGCGCGCCGACCCGGGTCTGCTTGCGCCACAGCTCGTCGCCGCTGCCCGCGTCGACCGCCACCACCTCGAGCCGGTCGTCCGGCAACCGGTGGGCGAGGTAGGCGCGGTCGCCGAGGACGGCGGTGAACATGGCGGTCGCCCGCTCCGCGCCGGCCGTCGGCGTGGCCACCACCACCGGGGTCCGGAACTCCAGCGCCGGGTAGCGGTCCCGGGTCAGCCAGAGCGCCGTCGCGGCCACCACGCCGACCAGCGCGAGGCCCGCGGCGAGCCCGATCCAGAGCCCCCGCCGACCCCGTGCCGGCCCGGTCGGATCGCCGCCGGGCGCCGGCGACACCGGCGGAGCCCACGGGGGTACGCCCGGAGCACCCGCCTCCGGTCCGGCTGCCGCGGGCGCCGCCTGCCCGGGCCGGTACGGGTCCGGCGGGGTCGGTGCCGGTCGGGGCAGGGTCGCCGCCGTCTTCCCGTGGCCGGCGAGTGCGGGCGCGGGCGCGGCTGCGGCGGCGGGCGCTGCCGCGGCCTGGGCGGGCGCTGCCGCCACCTGGGCAGGTGCTGCCGCCACCTGGGCGGGTGCTCCGGCGGCGACCGCGGTCGGCCGGGACCGGGGCAGCGGCAGGTCGGTCAGCGCCCCCTCGGCGACCGGCAGCTCGGGCTGTTCCAGCACGGTCGGCGCGATGCCCAGCTCGGCGTGGAGCATCCGGGCCACCAGCGGTATCCGGGACGACCCGCCGACCAGGAAGAGCCCGGCGAGCTGCTCCGGCGTGAGCCCCGCGGCGGCGACGACCTCGCGGGTCGCGACCACCGCCCGGGCCAGCAGGGGAGCGGCCAGCCGTTCCAGGTCGGCCCGCTCCAGCCGCGCCGCCGCCTCCACCCCCGGTACGGCGACCGGGGCGACGGTGACCCGCGACAGCATCTCCTTCGCCCCGCGCACGTTCTCCCAGAGCTGCTGCCGGTCCCGCCACTCGGTGCCCGTCCCGGGGTTGGTCAGCCGGGCCCAGCGGGCCGGGTCGGCGGCGGCGACCAGCTCCCCGAGCCGGCCCACCAGCGCCGCGTCGAGGTCCAGGCCGCCCAGGTCGGCCACCCCACCGGTGGAGATCACCGTGAACCCGGAGTCGCCCCACGGGTCGGCGCCCTCGTTGCGGACCACGGCGACGTCCAGCGTGCCGCCGCCGAAGTCGAAGACGGCGACCGCGGCACCGACCGGCACCGGCCGGCGCAGCACGTCGGTGTAGTACCGGGCGGCGGCGACCGGCTCCCGCAACAGGCGGGTCCCGGGCGGGATCGGCCCGGACATGGTGTGCTCGGCGGCCGAGGGCCAGCCGGCGAGCGCCAGCGCCTCGTGCAGCACCTGCCGTCGGGCGCCTCCCAGGCCGCCGGGTAGGTGACCACCGCCGGGGGCAGGAAGCCGGCCGCCGCGACCGCCGACTCCGCCACCGCGCGCAGGGTCGCCGCCAGCAGCTCCGCCGGTGGGTACGCGCGTCCGCCCAGCGACACGCTCGCCTCGTCCACCCGGCGCTTCGGGTTCGGCTCGTACCCGCCCGGGTCGGCCTGTGCCAGCCGCTGCGCGTCCCGGCCGACGTGCAGCCGCCCGTCCGCGTCGGCGTACACGCCGGAGGGGAGGATCGGCTGCCCGTCGACGAGCAGCGGCCGGGTCCGACCGTCCGGCCGGCGCAGCACGGCGACGGTGTTGGACGTGCCGAGGTCGACGCCGAGGGCGAACCCGTCCTGCTGGCCTGCCATCGGTCGGTACCTCCACGCGGACGAGGGGAATTCCCGGCCCCGCATCGTACGCAGCCGATGCAGCGAAGCCGGATGCGGACAGTTTTCAGGCGTGGCCTTCCGCTACGGTTCCATAGTGGACCTTCAATCTCGGCGAGCGGCCACCAGACGAGTGCTAGGCACTTCGGCCCTGCTCGCGGGCTTACTGATCTCTCTGCTCACGATGACGAACGACTCCGTGGAGACGGAGCCGCACGTTCTCGCCGGGCTCCTCGTCCTGGTCGGCGTCGGACTGCGGATAGAGGCCGCGATCCTCGCTGCCAGGGCAGAGCCCGAGCCCTGGTTGGTCACGCGGCCGACGCCGCCCCCAGACCGATAGCAGGCCACTGCGCCTCATCCGCCGACGTGCGGACAGGAACAGGCGTCAGCCTTCGACGCGTCGGAAGTCGCTTCGGAAGACGCCGTACTGGGCGGGCGTCACCCAGCAGCTGAAACGCTGGCCGACCAGGTCGGCTGCGTCGATCTCAAGCTGTACCGCCAGGACGGCAGCGTCGGTCCGGTGGACCTTGGAAGGGTCCGCGGCGTTCCGGAAGTCCGCGAGTCCTCCACGCACGCCAACGACCGCGTACTCGATCCCCTGGCTGGCCACAGAGACCACAGCCGGGCACATCAGCAGCAGGAGCGGTCACGGCGTGGACCGTAGCTCTGCGCCGTCGCCGCTGCAAGCCTCGAAGAACCCAGGGCTGACGGATTGAGCCGGCCCTCAGCAGGGGATCGTCCGGGACCTGGTTCCGAAAGAGCGTGCTCCAGCCGTGATGCCCGAAACGCCTGCGGCCGGCGGCAGAGCCGATTGCCGCTCGTGCCCGTCGATGACCGCTGGCCAGGACCACCCGTAGGACGCCGGGACGATCACGCCACCGGCGATCCACGCCCACTGGCCCGGGTTCGTAACCTCACCTCGTGCCCAGAGGTGCGGCGATGAGCCCGCACGCGCCTTGGTCAGAGGTAGTCGCGCCAGAACGGCACGGTGGCTTGGGGGTTCCAGTCGTCGGTCCGCTCGGGACGCGGTTCCTCGAATTCCTGGCCGATGTAGTCGAGCAGATCGGTCCCGTAGTAGATGGTGTCCCACCCGCGCATCGACAGAACCGGGTGAGCGGAGGTTCCGCGTCCGGCGGGAAGGAACCGGTGCGCATACACCGGAACCATCTTCGGGACCTCGGCAAGCCGGACACGCGCCACCTCGACTGCCTCTTCCGGCATCGCCGGACGGCTTCCCCATTCCTGCCGCCAATGCCCGTGCTCGACGTCCCAGAGCAGGTAGTCGACCGGCCAGGAAAGGTGTTCGCGAAGCGCGTCCGGATCGCCGTTGCGCCAGTCGGGCCAGGGATGTTCCCAGGCCTGCCCCTCTTCGTACGGCTGCCACACCGGAAGGCCAACGGCCAGAAAGGCGCGGTGGTCATCGGCGAACTCGAACCCGTATCCGCGCTCGATGCGGTCGAACTCCGCGTTGGTCAGCCCCTTGTCGATCCGGCAACAGCCAAGAGCGGCCAGCCGCTGTGCCGCCGCGACTCCCAGGCGGAAACCCTCGTCACCGATCACGGCGAAACCGTAGCGCCGGGGCCTGCTGATGTCGCTCCCCATCGTCACCCCGCTACCTGGACTCAACCGCCGTACTCGACAGGAGCCGCCGTCAGCCTGCGCCGAAACTGACGTCGACCCCAATGACGGACCGACGTCATCGACATGCCGTGCGGCGCTACCCAGGAAGCCAAGCTCGGCCTGCATTGCCGGCGCCCGCCGCCTGCGCCGGCAGCAGATCCGCGGGCTGGCACGGGGATGGCACGCAAGATTGAACATGGGGGAGATGCGAACGGCCCAGGTGCCGCGATCATGCGGCCTACCTGGGCCTTCGTGGGTGGAGCGGGCGACGGGAATCGAACCCGCACCGTCAGTTTGGAAGACTGAAGCTCTACCATTGAGCTACGCCCGCAGCCGCCCCGCCATCGCGAGACGCGCCGACAGCCTACCCGGTCCGCCAACCCACCGCGCACAGGCATCTCCCACGCGTCGCCCCCGCCATCCGCAGGCTTTCAGAGAAACGGTGGCCTCCGAGCGCCCCGAGGCACGCTTTCTCCGAAAGTGCGCGGGCCGCAGCGGCCCCGTCGGGCGAGGAGCGGGCGGCGGTGGTGTCCGGTTGGTGGGGGTTCGGCGCGTTGGGGGCCTCCCCGGCACCTCCGGCGGGTGCCGACGGCATACACTTCTCGTCGCCACGGGGTGTGGCGCAGCTTGGTAGCGCACTCGCTTTGGGAGCGAGGGGCCGTGGGTTCAAATCCCGCCACCCCGACTGTCGTCCGTCGGCCGGGTCGCCCGGGTCGTCGCCGATTTTTCTGCGCGGTACCCGGGCGCTGCCGGAGCGGCAGCCCGGCTCGCCTACACTCGATGCGCGCAAACACGCCCAGACTCAACTGAGATCCGTCAAGGAGTACGCCTGTGAAGAGCACCGTCGAGACTCTGAGCCCGACGCGCGTGCGGCTCGCCATCGAGGTGCCGTTCGTCGAGCTCGAGCCGAGCCTCAAGAAGGCGTACCGGGAGATCGGTTCGCAGGTGCAGGTTCCCGGCTTCCGCCGGGGCAAGGTGCCGGCCGCCGTCATCGACCAGCGGGTGGGCCGGGGGACCGTCCTCAACGAGGCGATCCAGGAGGCCATCCCGCAGAACATCCTCGCCGCGGTCCGCGAGCACGACCTGAAGACGCTCGGTCGTCCCGAGGTCGACATCACCGAGTTCAACGACGGTGACTCGCTCAACTTCACCGCCGAGGTCGACGTCCGGCCCGAGATCACCCTGCCGGACCCGGCCACCGTCGAGGTGACCGTCGACGAGCTCCAGATCGACGACAGCGAGATCGACGAGCAGGTCAAGAACCTGCGCGAGCGGTTCGCCACCCTGAAGACGGTCGAGCGGGCCGCCCAGGAGGGCGACTACGTCCAGATCGACCTGAACGCCACCGTCGACGGCGAGGAGGTGCCGGGCGGCTCGGCCAGCAACATCTCGCACGAGGTCGGCAGCAAGCAGCTCCTGCCGGGGCTGGACGAGGCCCTGGTCGGCCTCGCCGCCGGCGAGAGCACCACCTTCACCACCCAGCTGGTGGGCGGCGACTTCGCCGGCCGCGACGCCGAGGTGGCGGTGACCGTCCGCACGGTCAAGGAGAAGGAGCTGCCGGAGCTGGACGACGACTTCGCCCAGATGGCGAGCGAGTTCGACACCATCGCCGAGCTTCGTGACGACGTGCGCGAGCGGGTCACCCGGGGCAAGCGGGTCGAGCAGATCTACGCCGCTCGCGACAAGGCGCTGGAGCAGCTCGTCGCGGCCGCCGAGGTGCCGGCGCCGGAGGGTGTCGTCCGCGAGGAGGTCGAGAGCCGCAAGGCGGCCATGATCGACCAGCTCGAGCGGATCGGCGCCTCGCTGGAGGAGTACCTCGCGGCGGAGGAGAAGACCGAGGAGCAGATCGACGCCGAGCTGAACGAGGCGGCGACCGAGGGCGTCAAGATCCAGCTCCTGCTGGACACGCTTGCCGACGCCGAGGACGTCCAGGTCTCCGACGACGAGTTCGGCCACGAGATCGTGCACCGCGCGCAGCGGGCCGGGATGGCGCCGCAGCAGTACTACGACCAGCTGGTGCGTTCCGGCGCGGCCGCCGCCGTCTTCGGCGACGTCCGCCGTGGCAAGGCCCTCGCCGCGGTCATGGAGAAGATCAAGATCAAGGACTCCGCCGGCAACGAGGTGACCCTCGACGCGCTGCGGGCCGAGAGCGAGCAGGCGCACGAGCACGACCACGAGCACTGATTCTCCCCGGTAGGCCGCCGTCCGCCCCTTGCGGTGGACGGCGCCCGAAACCGTTTCTCGGGTACGTCGGTCAGGGCAACTGCGCTGAGAGCGAACAGTGCCCCGACCGGGAGTCGATCACCCGGCTGAGCGGTTAGTGTCGGTGAGGACGGTACGGAGAGCGAAGGGCTGCCATGACCGACATGCACATCCCCAAGAAGTCGCTCCGGGCGATCGAGGCCCGCGGTGGCGACTCCATTGGCAACCTCGACGACTCGGTCTACAACCGGTTGCTCAAGGAGCGGATCGTATTCCTGGGCAGCGAGGTGACCGACCAGGTCGCCAACCGCATCTGCGCGCAGCTGCTGCTGCTCGCCGCGGAGGACCCGGACCGCGACATCAACCTCTGGATCAACTCGCCGGGTGGCTCGGTCTACTCCGGCATGGCGATCTACGACACCATGCAGTTCATCGACAACGACGTGTCGACCGTGGCGATGGGCATGGCGGCCTCCATGGGCCAGCTGCTGCTCTGCGCCGGCACCAAGGGCAAGCGGTACGCCCTCCCGCACGCGCGGATCATGATGCACCAGCCGTCCGGCGGTCTCGGCGGCACGGCCTCCGACATCGCGATCCAGGCCGAGCAGATGCTCTACACCAAGCGGATGTTCCAGGAGCGGGTCGCGCACCACACCGGCCAGAGCCAGGCACAGATCGAGGCGGACTCGGACCGGGACCGTTGGTTCACCGCCCAGGAGGCCATGGACTACGGCTTCATCGACAAGGTGATCATCGGGGCCGCTCAGGTTCCGGATGGCGCCGGGACCCTGAGCTGAGGAGCTGACGATGACCGATCTGAGCCTGCCGCCCCAGTTCGCGGCCGTGCACAACCGCTACGTGCTTCCGTCGTTCGTCGAGCGCACGTCGTACGGGGTCAAGGAGTCCAACCCGTACAACAAGCTCTTCGAGGACCGGATCATCTTCCTCGGCGTCCAGGTGGACGACGCGTCGGCCAACGACGTGATGGCGCAGCTGCTGACGCTCGAGGGCACCGACCCGGACCGCGACATCATCATGTACATCAACTCGCCGGGTGGTTCGTTCACCGCCATGACGGCGATCTACGACACCATGCAGTACGTCCGTCCGGACATCTCCACCGTCTGCCTGGGCCAGGCGGCCAGCGCGGCGGCGGTCCTGCTGTCGGCGGGCACCCCGGGCAAGCGGATGGCGCTGCCGAACTCGCGGATCATCATCCACCAGCCGGCCACCGAGGGCGGCTACGGGCAGGGCTCGGACATCGAGATCCAGGCCCGGGAGATCCTGCGGATGCGGACCCAGCTGGAGGACATGCTCTCCCGGCACTGCAACCGCCCGATCGAGCAGGTCCGCAAGGACATCGACCGGGACAAGATCATGACGGCCGAGGAGGCCAAGGAGTACGGGCTGGTCGACACGATCCTGACCAGCCGCAAGAAGGGCCTGCTGGCGGCGAACGCCGCGAGCTGAGCAGTACCGGGTCGGAGGTCGGTCGGGGCGTCGTTCCCGGCCGACCTCTGACACACCCGTTTTGGGGGTCGGAGAAACCTCCGTCAGCGGGTAACGTCGGTTCCGTACCGCTGGGCCGGGTCGGGCCGGCGGGCAGGGATCGAGACGGACGGGCGCGCGGCGCCCGCAGGTCAGGGCCGGCGTTCCGGCCGACGAGTGCAGGGAGAACGTAGGTGGCACGGATCGGTGACGGCGGCGACCTACTGAAGTGCTCCTTCTGTGGCAAGTCGCAGAAGCAGGTCAAGAAACTCATCGCAGGCCCCGGGGTCTACATCTGCGACGAGTGCATCGATCTCTGCAACGAGATCATCGAGGAGGAGCTGGCCGAGTCCGGCGAGGTGAAGTGGGAAGAGCTTCCCAAGCCGATGGAGATCTGCCAGTTCCTCGACAACTACGTCGTCGGTCAGGACCAGGCCAAGAAGGCGCTCGCCGTCGCGGTCTACAACCACTACAAGCGGATCCAGGCCGAGGCGGCCGGCGCGCCGGGCTCCGGCAGCGACGCCGTCGAGCTGGCCAAGTCCAACATCCTGCTGCTCGGGCCGACCGGCTGCGGCAAGACCCACCTGGCCCAGACCCTGGCCCGGATGCTGAACGTCCCGTTCGCCATCGCCGACGCCACCGCGCTGACCGAGGCCGGGTACGTCGGTGAGGACGTGGAGAACATCCTCCTCAAGCTGATCCAGGCGGCGGACTACGACATCAAGCGCGCCGAGACCGGCATCATCTACATCGACGAGGTCGACAAGATCGCCCGCAAGTCGGAGAACCCGTCGATCACCCGGGACGTCTCCGGCGAGGGCGTGCAGCAGGCGCTGCTGAAGATGCTGGAAGGCACGGTGGCCAACGTGCCGCCGCAGGGCGGGCGCAAGCACCCGCACCAGGAGTTCATTCAGATCGACACCACCAACGTGCTGTTCATCTGCGGCGGGGCCTTCGCCGGGCTCGACCAGATCATCGAGGCCCGCACCGGCCACGGCGGCACCGGCTTCGGCGCCCGGCTCCGGTCGGTCTCCGAGCGGTCGACCGACGACATCTTCAGCCAGGTGATGCCGGAGGACATGCTCAAGTTCGGGCTGATCCCCGAGTTCGTCGGGCGGCTGCCGGTGATCACCAACGTGCGCAGCCTGGACCGCACCGCCCTGGTCCGGATCCTCACCGAGCCGCGCAACGCGCTGGTCAAGCAGTACCAGCGGCTCTTCGAGCTGGACGGGGTCGAGCTGGAGTTCGACGAGCCGGCGCTGGAGGCGATCGCCGACCAGGCGATGCTGCGCGGCACCGGTGCCCGTGGCCTGCGCGCCATCATCGAGGAGGTCCTGCTCTCCGCGATGTTCGAGGTGCCGAGCAACCCCGACGCCGCCCGGGTGCTGATCACCCGTGAGGTGGTCCTGGAGAACGTCAACCCGACCATCGTCCCGCGGGAGTTCACCGGTCGCCGGGCCCGCCGGGAGCGCGAGGAGAAGTCGGCCTGACCGGCGTTCCACACTGACGACGACAGCACGGCCACCGGTGGGTGGCCGTGCTGTCGTCGTACGAGATCACGGTGGCCGGCCCTGCCCGCCGTCTGGTAGGACCGTCCGGTGTTCCCCATCATGCTCGCGGCGGTGTCCGCGATCGCCTTCGGCACCGCCGACTTCTCCGGCGGCAAGGCGTCCCGCCGCGCCGACCCGGTCGCCGTCACCGTGGTCTCCCAGCTGCTGAGCCTGCCGCTGCTGCTTCTGCTGGTGCTGCTGGTACCCGGCACCCCGACCACCGTCGACGTGGCGTGGGGGCTCGGTGCGGGCGTCGCCGGCGCGGCCGGGGTGATGCTGCTCTACCGGGCCCTGGCCGCCGGGATGATGGCCGTGGTCGCACCGGTCACGGCGATCACCGCCGCGGTGGTGCCGATCGTCGCGGGGCTGCTGACCGCGCGCTGGCCGGGCACCCTCGCGCTCTGCGGGGCGGGCCTCGCCGTGCTGGCCATCGCCCTGGTCAGCCTCGGCGAGGGCGGCGCGCGCGGTACGGTCTCCACCCGGGTGATCGGGTTGGCCCTCGTCGCCGGAGCCCTCTTCGGGGTCTTCTTCGCCCTGCTGGGTCAGGCCGACCGGTCCGCCGGGATGTGGCCGGTGCTGGCGCTGCGGGTCAGTTCGATCGTCTTCGGCGTCGCGCTCGCCGTCGGCACGGGGGTGCGGCTGCGGATCGGCCCGCGGGTGCTGGGCTGGGCGGCGGCGGCCGGCCTGCTCGACAGCGCCGCGAACGCGCTCTACCTGGCCGCGGCGGGTCGCGGTCACCTGAGCGTCGTCGCCGCGATCGCGGCGCTCTACCCGGCCAGCACCGTGCTGCTCGCCCTCGCCGTGGACCGGGAACGGCTCCGGCCGGTGCAGTTGGCCGGGCTCGGGTTCGCCGCCGGCGCCTTGGTGCTGGCCAGCGTCTGACGCTGTCGCCGGCCGGCGTCCGCCCGTACCCTGATCTCCATGCGCGTCGCCGTCTGCCAGCTCAACGCCCGCGACGACCGGGCCGCCAACCTGGCCGCCGCCGAGGCCCTGCTGGTCCGGGCCGCGGCGGCCGGCGCGGATCTCGCGGTCCTTCCGGAGTACGTCGACTACCTCGGCCCGAGCCGGGGCATGCCGGAGCCGGAGCCGGTGGACGGCACGGTGGGCAGGTTCTTCGCCGGTGTCGCCGAGCGGCTCGGCATCTGGGTGGTGGCGGGCTCGTTCCACGAGGCGGGCCCGGATCCGGCGCACACCTGGAACACCTCCCTGGTCTTCGACCGCTCCGGCGCGCTCGCGGCCAGTTACCGCAAGATCCACCTGTACGACGTGGAGATCCCGGGGCGGGTTTCGTACCTCGAATCGGCGACGGTCGCCCCCGGCGATCAGCCGGTGGTGGTCGACGTCGAGGGTCTGCGGGTCGGTCTGTCGATCTGCTACGACCTGCGCTTCCCCGAGCTCTACCGGCTGCTGGCCGTCGACGGGGGAGCGCAGCTGCTCGTGGTACCGGCCGCGTTCATGATGCACACCGGCCGGGACCACTGGGAGGTGCTGCTGCGGGCCCGGGCCATCGAGAACCAGTGCTTCGTGGCCGCCGCCGGCCAGATCGGCGACCACGAGCCGGGCCGTACCTGCTTCGGGCGCAGCATGGTGGTCGACCCGTGGGGGACGGTGCTCGGCCAGGTGCCCGACGGCCCCGGCCTGACCGTGGTCGACCTCGACCTCGACCGCCTGCACACCATCCGCACCGAGCTGCCCAGCCTCGCCAACCGGCGCCTCTGAGCGCGCGGTCAGCCCTGCACGAGTACGCCGAGCACGGTCAGGCCGACGATCGCCGCGCCGGTGACGAGCAGGGCGGTGGTCATCCGGGACCGGCCGCGCCGGGCCAGTCGCGCGGTGGAGAGCAGGACGACGGCGAGTACGACCGCGGCGATCACCAGCTGCCAGAAGGGCGCCACGAGTCCGAGCAGCGCCTCGTCGGCGAGCGTCACCGCCGGGGGCCGGCGCACGTCATCCATGGCAGCCACTCTGGCACGTCGCCGCCCGCACAGGGGGCGCTGCGCGCGATCGGGTACGCCGGCGCGGCGCCGGACCGCTTGCAGCGGACCACTGACGATCATTGATTTGCCTTCTCGGGCTCCCTCCGCGTAACTTTCTCTCTGCACGCGGGAGGCCGGGCAAACCGGCCGAGAACGGGCACCAGGCTCGTGGCGGGAACGCCGAGCGAGGCTGAGACGGGCGGGGCGAGGCACTCCGGAAGACGGGGTTGCGATCGCGAGACCGACCGGGTAGAGTTCGAAAGCCGGCAGGGAGCCGGGCGGGTGGCCGCGAAGCGGCGATCGGCCGGTCTGCCGACTTCCCACGACAGCAACGACCGCCGGATACGGCGTGCGTCAGCGTGGATCGGGCCGAACCAAGTTGATGACCTTGGAAACGAGGTTGACAGCGAGGATCGGACCGGGTAAGTTAGAGAGGTTGCCCCGGACGGGGGTTCTACGGTGTAGAGCTTTCGGATGGTGTGTGGTTGTTCTTTGAGAACTCAACAGGGTGCTTGTAAAGCCAGTGCCAATTATGATTTATACCCCGGACTGGCAGTCTTCTTTCGGGAAGGTCTGTTGGTTGGGATTCCTTTGGCAACACTTTTGTTGTCAGGACGTTTTTCAACAAGTTTTTGTTGGAGAGTTTGATCCTGGCTCAGGACGAACGCTGGCGGCGTGCTTAACACATGCAAGTCGAGCGGAAAGGCCCTTCGGGGTACTCGAGCGGCGAACGGGTGAGTAACACGTGAGCAACCTGCCCTAGGCTTTGGGATAACCCTCGGAAACGGGGGCTAATACCGAATACGACCTGGCCTCGCATGAGGCTTGGTGGAAAGTTTTTCGGCCTGGGATGGGCTCGCGGCCTATCAGCTTGTTGGTGGGGTGATGGCCTACCAAGGCGAC